>NZ_JBHYIG010000214.1:1822-16938 GCF_042740015.1 Streptomyces sp. NPDC059037 | reverse complement strand
CACGCCGGTTTCCCTGACGTGGGGTATCTGGGGGTTGGCGTCCGCGCCGACGTGGTGGTGAGGCAGCCCTGCGTCGGCGCGGATCGACCTGAGTTCCGTGATCTTGCCGGTGTTGCGGGTGGCGAGGATGAGGCGGGTCATGGCCACCAGTATCCGCGCCCGCTTTCCGCTACGGCGTGCAGACCTTGGTCAGTTCGCCGGCCGCGTCCACCACCGGACCGACGTCCGGTGTCGCGTCGCCGTCCTTGATGGCCTGGCGGACGTTGTCGACGGCCTTGTCGACGTCGTCGACGGCCTTGTTCACGTCGGCGTCGTCGGTCTTGTCGCCGATCTCGTCGAGGTTCTTGCCGATGTCGTCGAGCGCCTTGTCGGCCTTCGTCGGGTCGTCGGCCGCGCCCTCGACGGCCGTCTGCAGGTCGGTGACGCTCTCGGCGATGGAGTCGGCGGTCTGGACGCAGTCGAGCGCCTTGTTGACGGCGTCGCAGCCGACAAGGCCGATGCCTGCCGGCACGGCGATCAGGACGGCGGTGACGGCGGTGGCGATACGTCGGTGGCGCGCGGCCATGGTTCGGTCCCTCCCCAGGGGGTGCGGACGGGCGCACGGCTTGGCCCGCGCGCCCGTACTCGTAAGAACGCCCCTAAGGGGCTTGAAGGTTGCTTGCCGGATCGGTGACCCGTGCATTTACTTGATCGCTGCAGGCCGCGGACGGCCTTGATGACCTTACGGGGTGCAGGCCTTGGTGACCTTGCGGCCCGCGTTCACGACGGGGGTGAGGTCGGGTGTCCTGTCGCCGTCGTCGACCGCTTCTTCGACGTTGTCCACCGCCTTCTTCATCTCGTCGACGGCGTCGCGGATGTCCTGGTCGTCGTTCTTGTCGCGGATCTCGTCGAGGTCCGACGTGATGCTGTCGAAGGACTCGTCGGCCTTCTCCGGGTAGAGGGCCGCCTCCTGGGCGGCCTTGCGCAGGGCGTCGGCGCCGTCGGAGACCGCGTCGGCCGCGCGGACGCAGTCCACGGCGTCGCCCGGCTCACAGGCGGCGAGTCCGAGGGCTCCTGGGACGAGCAGCAGGGTCGTGACGGTGGCGACGACGAGACGGCGGTGACGCGCGACCATGGGTGAAGTCCTCCCCGGGACACGGGTGAGCGCGCGGCCTGGCCCGCGCGCCCGTCGTATCCGTGACAACGCCGTCGGGGATCGGACGGTTGACCGGCCGCCGTCAACCGGCGGCGCGGGCAGCGCGATTCAGCCGTTCTGGAGGGTCGCTTCCAGTGCCTGGCGCTGGAGCGCGGCCAGTTCGTCGCAGCCGCCGACGGCGAGGTCGAGGAGCGCGCCCAGCTCCTTGCGGTCGAACGGCTCGGCCTCGGCGGTGCCTTGGACCTCGACGAAGCGGCCGTCGCCGGTGCAGACGACGTTCATGTCGGTGTCGGCCTTGACGTCTTCCTCGTAGCGGAGGTCGAGGAGCGGTACGCCGCCGACGATGCCGACGGAGACGGCGGAGACCGTGTCGGTGAGGGGCTTGCGGCCGTGCTTGATGAGCTTCTTGCCCTGGGCCCAGGCGACGGCGTCGGCGAGGGCGACGTACGCGCCGGTGATGGCGGCGGTGCGGGTGCCGCCGTCGGCCTGGAGGACGTCGCAGTCCAGGACGATGGTGTTCTCGCCGAGCGCCTTGTAGTCGATGACGGCGCGCAGCGACCTGCCGATGAGGCGGCTGATCTCGTGGGTGCGGCCGCCGATCTTGCCGCGTACGGATTCGCGGTCGCCGCGGGTGTTGGTGGAGCGCGGCAGCATCGAGTACTCGGCGGTGACCCAGCCCTCGCCGCTGCCCTTGCGCCAGCGCGGCACGCCTTCGGTGACGGAGGCGGTGCAGAAGACCTTGGTGTCGCCGAAGGAGATGAGGACGGAGCCCTCGGCGTGCTTGCTCCAGCCGCGCTCGATGGTGATGGGGCGGAGCTGTTCGGGGGTGCGGCCGTCGATGCGGGGCGTTGAGGACATGGGGTTGAGCCTATCCGGACATGGCTGAGGGGCCCTTCCCCGTGGTCGGGTCGTGGTCGGGGAAGGGCCCCTCGGCGGTGAGTTCAGTCGCTCACATCGTGTCTTCGATGTCAGTCGCTCACATCGTGTCTTCGAGCTCAGCTGCTCACATCATGTCTTCGATGTCCGCGGCGATCGGGTCGGCGTCCGTGCCGATGACGACCTGGACCGCGGTGCCCATCTTGACGACGCCGTGGGCGCCTGCGGCCTTCAGGGCGGCGTCGTCGACCAGGCTCGGGTCGTGAACCTCCGTGCGGAGGCGGGTGATGCAGCCCTCGACCTCTTCGATGTTGTCGATGCCGCCGAGCCCGGCGACGATCTTCTCAGCCTTGCTGGCCATGGTGTTTCTCCCTGTTTTCAAAGGACGCGGCGTTCGACCCACCGTCGGTCCGCTTTGTCACGGTAACGCACGGATGGATCACCTTCGCGAGTGGTTACGGCAGTCGTGCACCCCGGCACGGCACTGCAGGCGCGATCGCGCGCGAGGTCGACACCACCCACCCCTCACTTCGCAACTGGTCTACACCAGTTTGCGACGGCTGCCAAACCTGGGGTGGATCGACGAGACCTCGCCGAGCACCTCAGCAACCGCGGTGCATGGCTGAGGCGCTGGAAGTACCTGCCCATGGCGCGAAGGTCACTGCTCCGCATTCTCCGCATCCCACCAGGCCAGCAGCCGGCGGAGTTCCTCCATGTCGTGCTTGAGCCCGCCGTGCACACCCATGGCTGCCGCACGTGCGGCAGCTGTAGCGATCTCGTCGTAGCGACCGCAGGCCAGGGACAGCAGCGCCTGGAACTCGAAGAGCTTTCCCATCTGAGCTGCAGTTCCAGGGGTGGCGTACCCCGCTGCCACCTCGATGCCGTCAACGAGCCGGGAGAGGTCACCGAGTGCACGGCTGGATCCGCTCACTGTGCGGTAGTACGTGGCTTCGACCACGCGGCCCACGCCTTCGAGCTCGCTTGCGTACGTATGCACTTCATTCGCCCCGCCGAACCGCAGAGCGAGCTCACACAGGATGACGAAACAGTCCGATCTACGGTCGGACAAATAATCGGGAGCGTCGGCCGGACAGTTGCGTACAGCTCGCTCAAGCTCCCCGAAGAGCTGTCTGGCGTGGTCAGGGTCATTTACATGATCCAGCGCAGAACGCGATTGGTAGTACACCCAGGCGAGATTCTCCGGATCGTCCTCCCTGCACTGGTCCACGAGGCGCGAGTACGCCGCATCCTTGGACTTCCTCTGGATGAACTCCGGCTCGTAGCCACGATGGCTGAAATCAATGTTCAAAAGCACGGAAGGAGGCATGTCACCACGAGGCGTGTATGGACGCTCATGAACACGGCCGCGGAAGCGCAGGGCCGTATCGGATCGCATGAATCTATGAATGTTCTCGTAGACACTGCCGCTGGTGTCAATGATGCGTGGAGCGAGTACGAAGTCGACCCCTGGCAACAAGAAGTCGAGGACTTTCAGGGCGCGGCGAATTCTTCCTTGCGATGCGGGATCCAACGTCTCATCAGCGTCGACGAAGAGCACCCAGCCCTGGCCCACATTCTCCAGACCCAGGTTGCGGTGGTGAGAGAAGTCGTCGACCCAGGAGGAATGCAGAACCGCTACGCCCGGGGCGGAGGAACGGGCCGCATCGACCGTCCCGTCTTCAGATCCGGAGTCGATGACCAATATGTCATCGACATCCTTCGACAGAGCGCCGAGGCAGCGTTCTATGACGTCCTCTTCGTTACGGGTGAGAACGACAGCCGTCACATGGGGGGCAAGGTGGGCATCATACTTCGCAGAGAGCTCATCCATTCCCCCGGCGGAATTGAATTCGCTTCGCGATATCTCTTGGGAGCAGCCCGCGACAAGCCGAAGGTCATCATAGAGCCGGGAGGTCCCGGACTCGGCGTCGTAAGCCGCGGCCAGCAGAGCACCAAATTCCACGGGAGAACCCTTCTCACACCTCAGTCGAGCGATATTCGAACATCGAAGTCAAGGAAATCGAGCTCATCATGCGAAACCACCAGTTTCGTCGCCTCGACATTCCGCAAGTTTCGCCAAATGGCTTCGAACGTGACCCTGTCCACCCCACTGAACGACTCATCGAAAAGATAGATCGCCGGAGCATGAAGGACGGCACGCGCTAGCCCCATGCGCTGCAATTGCCCTCTCGAGAGTCCGGCGTCGTCCTCTCTCATGACCGTGTCGAGTCCTTGAGGCAGGGTGTCAATGATCTCGGCGAAGGATGCCACGCGGCAAGCCTCCATGATCTCCTCGTCTTCATGGCTGCCACCGAGTGTCAGGTTCTCGCGGAGCGAAGCAGAGAAGACGACCGGGTTTTCCGAGACATAAAGAATGTGCCTGCGCATGAACGACTCATCGAGTTCACGTATGTCCGTCCCGGACAGATGAACACTTCCCGTGTAATCCGGAAGCAACCCTGCGGCCAGTTTCAACACCGTGCTCTTGCCGGATCCATTTGCTCCCTGCAGCAGACCGGCGGAGCCCGCAGGCAGCTTGAGGTTCACGTCCGAGACCGTCGCGCCCCGGGTCGCAGGGTAGGAGTACCCCAGGTTTCGCACATCCAGGTCGACTGGCCCGCCGCCGTAAGAAAGGCTCCCGCTGTCGGCCCGCCACGACCCGTCCGGCGGTGTCTGCGACTTCTGGAGGATGATGTCGCGGTACCGGCCCACTGCGACGGACATCCGTTGCAAGGTCACTTGGAGGGACGTGAGCGACTCCATGGAGTTCATGAAGTAGCCGGCCAGGGCGAAGAAGGCGAAGACCTGGCCGATCGAGAGCTTCCCTGAATCAACCTGGAGAAGACCTATCCAGGCGATGAAGATGGTGAATGCCCCCATGTTGGCCATCTTGATCGTCGAGTTGACGTTCTCGAGCCTGCCGAGCCTGGTCTCGGAGGCGATTCTGCGCTCCAGGTTCCGCGAGATCCGCGAGAAAGCGAAACCGCGCTTCCCGTAGGAAGCTATGTCTTCGTAATTGTGGAGCACATTGAACGCCTCGGCCTTGAGCGTTGCGTCGCGCTGAAGTGCTTCCTCTGCTGCCTCACGGATCGAAGGGTAGAGAGCGTAAGAGCTGTACACATTGACAGCTGTCGGGATCATGAGAATCCCGAAGACGAGAGGGCTGGAGTACAGAAGGTACCCACCGACCATGATGACGATGAAGGCATCGATGGTCGCTTGAACCGTAGTCATCGCGACTAGGGCTTGCAGTTCCTGGACGTCATCAAGCCTGCTCACCAGATCACCGGTACGACGGTTCCGGTGGAAGCTCAGCGGAAGGGAGAGGAGTTTCTTTACGTAGCGCTCTGAGAACTGCCGCTGCATCGATTGCCCCAAGGTGACAATCATTCTCCCACGGACATAGCCGAGACCCGCGGAGAAGAGCACGCCGACGATGAAGCCGACAGCGATCAGGGAGACGATATTCATCGATCCCTGAGCGATCAGGCGGTCGACTGCCACTTGCAGAAATACGCCTATGGCAAGTGCGACCAGAGATACCACGACGGTCAGGACCAGGATGCCCGCGAGGACGCGCTTTCGCTCGCGAAGGATCTCACCGACTACGTCCCGGGTTCGAAGGGACTGCGCGCCGGATCTAAATCGGGGGCGGCTATTGACTCGATCCGTGATGAGCGTCGGGCCCAGGAATATGGCCGCGAGATCGGACCTGCTGATAACCCTGGGGCGATAGAGCATGGGGTCGCTGACAATGAAGTCTCCCTTGCGGTTGACAGCATGCACGACCACGAAGTGCGGATTTTCGTCCAGCTCCACCTGGATGATCGCAGGACCGGCAAGACGTACGGCCTGCGCCAGCTGTTCGGGGTTCAGATTCAGCAGCTCAGTGTCTGCCCCGTAGCTGGCGAGTGATTCTCTCAGGGTGAGCAGGCTCGCGCCCTGTTGTCCCGTCCCTATCGACTCCCGAAGAATCGCGAGATCGACGAGGATTCCGTGCCGACTCAACACTGTGCGAACACAGGCCGGACCACAGTCAGTTTCTTCGAACTGGTGGGTGTGATGTCTACGCAGTCGCGCCACGGCAATCTTCCCTGCTCATGATGGGGACCATCAAGTGGCGCGCTTCTTTCACACCACGCCCGTTCCTGCTCCGCCTCGCCGGCGAGGCGGAGCAGGAAACGCGTCTACTTACTTGCAGAACTGGTTGTACATCTTGATGTAGTCCTGGGGCGACCCACCGCAGGAGATCCCGATGCTGGTGAAGGACAGGGTCTTGATGTAGGCGCACTGGGCCTTGCTGAGCTTCTTGCCGTCGCCCATGACGTCGGCGGCGTCCGACTCGTCGAGCGTCGGGAGGTTCAGCTCACGCAGCTGAGAAATGCTCATGTTCATGCTCCTTCGCATGTTGCTCGGTTAACTCACGGAGTTCCCCCGGAGAGCAACCGTTGTTCGGTACAGCCAGTAAAAGCCCACGGCTTTTCCGGCTGCTCCGAACCGTACATCGAGGAGACCCCGAGGTCGATCTACGCAGGATCGTCATGAACGTGCACGCAGAGCCGCTCCCATAATTGTTGAAGACAAAAAAAGAGAGATTGCGAAAGTCTTTCAACTCGGCCTCAGGGCATCCGACTTGGCGGATCGGAGCCCACGGGTGGCGACGGCTCGCGCGCACAAGCAACAGTGTCTAATTTAGTAAATAGAGCAATTCAGGCACTAAATCGGTCAATAATGCCGAAGTTCCATCAAAGGGGCAGTTGGTCGTTACCGAAACGTAACTGTCGACAGGTTTAGCCACCTGCGGGCCCACTTCCATCAAGTCTCGGCAGAACCAACGCAGTTGGCGCTCCAGAGGGCACCCACCGTCGCCGCACGCGCGCGTTCCGGGGCGGCGAAGCGCGTCCTTGCCTCGACGGCCACGCGTCCCCGGGTCGCGGCCCGGAGGAGGCATCCCACCCGCCAAGAGGCGAAGCCTTTCAAGGACAGCTGCATTCCTTGTCGGACTATTGAAAATTGAAGTTCGACTGAGAGTGCCTGTGTAAGCTCCCAGATTGGATTTCCGGTGGCTCAGTGCTTTCCGGTGGCACAACGTTTTCCGCTGACGCGCGGCGCTTCTGCGTTCCCCCCCTCCCCCTTTCCCACTCGTCCATTCCCTGCCCTATGCCGGGGCGAGGCCGACCCATGCCCCGAACCCGGCGTAAGAAAGTGACCGCACCGTGAGTGCCACAGAGACAACCGAAGCGCGGTCTCCGCTGCTCGTGCGCAACAGCAGCTTCGCTCGCGTTTGGGGAGCGCAGCTGCTCAGCCAGAGCGCGACCCGCATGTACCAGATGGGCGTCCTGTGGTGGGTGCTCAGCCGGGTCGCCGCCGACGAGCGCGGCATGGCGTCCGGGTTCTTCCTCGTGTGCGCCGCGCTGCCACCGGTGGTGTGCGCACCGCTGATCGCACGCGCGATAGCAAGGCGCGCCAGCCGGGGTGTACTGCGCGCGTCCGTGCTCGCTGCGGCGACGCTGTCCCTGGTCCTCGCAGGGTTCGCGATCCTCGCCGAGGTGCCCACCCTGGCCGTCTATCCGGTCATGCTCGGCCTCGCCGCCTGCCAGGCACTGTTCGATCCCTGCCTGACCAAGGCGGTGCCCGAGCTGGTCGAGGACGCCGACATCGAGGACGCCACCGCCTTCGAGCAGTCGACGTTCTCGCTGGTCGGCATGGTCGGCGCGCTGCTCGGGGCGATGCTTGTCGACCATGTCGGGCTGACCGGCGTGGCGATGGTCGGTGCCGTCGCCTACCTGGGCGCGGCTCTGCTGCTCACCCGTGCGCGCTTTTGCCCGGTCACCGGCGTGGACGGTGAGGACGACGCGTCCGACGGACTCGCCCGTGCCTGGCGGCTGTTGGCCGATCTTCCCTTCATTCGCCTGGCTCTGATCTGTTTCGCCGTGGCGAACTTCTTCATCACCGCTACCTTCCTCATCCTGCCGCTCTACACCAAGAACGTGCTGGAAGCGCCGGCCCTCACGCTGGGGCTGCTCGAGGGCGCCCTGTGGCTGGGCATGCTGCTCGGCATCTTCACCGGCAAGCGGCTTCCCGGGCACCCCGGCACCGTCGGCGCCGGCTGCATGGCCCTGTTCGGCGCAGCCCTCGTCGTGCCGGGATTCGTGGCTGCCCGAGGGGCCTTCCTCGTGTGCTTGGTCGCAGCCGGCTGGGCGGTCGGCGTCACGAACGTCGTGTTCGTCGCTCTGTTCCAGCGCAGCGTGCCGCCTGAGGCGAAGCCGGTGTTCTTCTCCGCGATGCTCGCCCTGCTCGGGGCCAGTTTCCCGGTGGCCGCCCTGGTCTTCGGCCTGGTCGGCGACGTGGTCTCGACGCAGATCCTCTGCCTGGTCCAGGCCGTCGGCCTCCTGCTCGTCGCGGCCGTCCTGCTGCTGCGGAGCCGGTCGGCGAACAGCTCCCCTCGGCACTGAATCTCCCTGCCCCACATCTCCCTGCCCCACAAGGAAATCGACGAACGGAACACGATGACCTCGCTGTTGACGCGGTCGGCCGAGAAGACCGCCGTACTGGTCGACTTCGCCACGTCTCGCGATGTGGCCGCACTGCGCCAGCTGTACTTCACCGTCTACGGCAATGCCTACCCCGTGCGTCTGGGCTCGTGCCCGACCGCGATGGCAGCTGCCCTGGACGACCCCGGCGTACGGTGGCTGGTCGCCCGGAGCGCCCGGACGGGCGAAATCGTCGGCTCTGCAATACTTCGCGGCGACTCGACCGCGCGTATCGGCAAGATCGAGGGCGTCGTCGTACATCCGGACCACAGCGGTATGGGCATCGCCCGTGCGCTGCTGTCCGAGCTGTGCGAGGACGCACTCGGCCAAAACGGCGCGCTCGACTCGGTGTACGCCACCGCCCGCTGTACGTCCCCGGCACCACAACGCGCCCTGATGCGGCACGGTCTTCGCCCCCTGGGGCTGCTGCCCGGAGCAGTCGAGCTGCAGGGCCGCGAGACGCTGGCCCTGGTGGTACGCCACCGCGAAGCAGTCCTCGCCCACCGCGCTCCGATCGGCGAAGTCCCTGATCAGGTAGTGCCGTTGCTCGACGCAGCCCGTGACGCGGGTGGCATCGTCTTCGACGGCGTACGACCTCGGTCGGCCGCACCGAATGTTCGCCCCCGGCCACAGGCCGAGCCGATCGAGGTCATCCAGGCCGCCGGATTCGTCTCGCGCCGCTTCAGTGAAGCCCATGGCGACGACACCGCTCTGCTGCCACTGGGCGTCCCGAACGTCCTGCTCACGCCGCCCGACGGCCGGTTCGAGGCGTACGGCTCGATCGACACGGACGGGGGCTGCGGCGCGCTCCTCGACGTCGAGCCATCAGCCGACGCCCTGGGTGATTCGCTCGGCGCCGTTGTACAGGCGATGGCCGACCGGGGCGCCACCTACGTGGAGACACTGCTGCCGCTGGCCGACTGCGAGCGGCTCACGCGCTACCTCGCCCACGGCTTCGTGCCCAGCGCCGTCTACCCGGCCATGCGCTGCGACGACGGTGAATGGCACGACTACATCGTTCTCACCCACACCACAGGCCGCCCCGACTTCCGCGGACTGGCCCTCGACGCGCGCTTCATCCCCTACCTCGATCAGTACAGCCGCTCCTGGACCTCGACCTACCTCAACACCCTTCCGGAGGAACCTCAACGATGACGACCACTCCCGCAGCGCCGACCGTCGGGTCCGCGCACCTGAAGTACTTCGAGCCACTGTCGGTCCCCGATCCCGCACGCCTGCCGCATCTTCAGCACCTCGGCGACCTGCGGACCCCCTACGCGGTCGGCCCGGAGATCGACGAGCTGTTCACCAAAGCTCTGGCCGAGGTCAACGACTGGCATGCACAGGGCTCCGACTTCTACCGCAGCGTATGGAACTCCCACGCGTCGCAGGGCGGTTCCCCCTTTCAGACGGCGCAGGACCCGGCCGGCCTGCCGCTGATCCACGCCAACTTCTTCAAGACCCATGAAGTGAAGTCGATCCCGGCGGAGCAGATCGCGGCCCACCTGACCTCATCGGGCACCTCCGGCCAGAAGTCGCAGATGTTCTTCGACGAGTGGTCGATCGGCTCGGTCATGCGCATGGCCGCTTTCGTCCTCGACCACTACGGCTTCGTCACCCCCGAGCAGCCCAACAACTACCTGCTCTACAGCTACGAGCCGACCGACGACCTCAAGCTCGGCACGGCCTTCACCGACAACTTCCTGTGCGACATGGCCCCGGTCAACGATCGCGCCTACGCGCTGCGCGCAGTCGGCGACGAGCATGTCTTCGACCCCTTCGGCAGCGTCGCCACCCTGCTGCGCTACGCCGAGCAGGACCTTCCGGTACGCATCCTCGGCTTCC
Organism: Streptomyces sp. NPDC059037; assembly: GCF_042740015.1. Lineage (NCBI taxonomy): Bacteria > Bacillati > Actinomycetota > Actinomycetes > Kitasatosporales > Streptomycetaceae > Streptomyces > Streptomyces sp. NPDC059037. The sequence continues at coordinate 6,549 of NZ_JBHYIG010000214.1, read as the reverse complement.
CCTCGTTCCTGTGGTTCACCCTGGAGCGGATGCGCGCCATGGGCATACCGAATCTGAAGCTGCGCCCGGACTCCTTCGTCTATCTCGGCGGCGGCTGGAAGGGGCACACCGGGCGCCAGATCAGCAAGTTCGAGCTGTACGACCGCATCGAGGAGCAGCTCGGCATCCCGCACGAGCAGGTACGGGACAGCTACGGCGCCGTGGAACACGGCGTCACCTACGCCGAGTGCGCGCGCCACAACCTGCACGCCCCGGTCTGGTCGAGGATCTTCGCCCGTGACGTCGAGACGCTACGCGCGTTGCCGTACGGCGAGAAGGGCTATCTGCACTGTGTCTCGCCGTTCATGACGTCCGTTCCCGTGCACAGCGTGCTCATGGGCGACCTGGTTTCCATCCGTCCTGGCTCCGACTGCGGCTGCGGTCTTCAGACGCCGTGGTTCGAGATCCACGGGCGGGCCGGCACGAGCACCAACCGCAGCTGCGCCGTCGCCGCTGCCGAACTGATGAAGGGTGCGGCGTGATGCACGACCTCAACAACCATCTCTGGCAAGGACGTTGGATCGACGACGCGGAGGCGGAGAAGCTCCTCACCGAGCTGCCGACCGTCGTCCGTGACGAGCTGAGCCGCCCGCTGCCCGCCCGCCAGGTCGTCGCGGCCTGCGACCGCCTTTCGCGCGCCCTGTCCACCCCGGACAGCCCGGAGTTCACCCGGCTCGCCGACCATCTCGTCGAGTCCGGCATGGAGCGTACGTCGGCAGGGGAGAGCCTCGCCGCGATCGCAGCGTTCCTGCGCCGCGACGGCTTGGAACGCAAGCTCACCGCCGAGCTGGGCTCCACCGACCCGCAGAGCCTGGCGCGCGTCGACTTCCGCGCTCCGGTCTTCGAGGCCTGGGCACCGGTCGGCCTCCTCGCGCACATCACCGCAAGCAACGACCCCATCGTCGGCGTCTTCAGTGCCGTGGAGGGCCTGCTCGCGGGCAACGTCAATGTGATCAAGACCAGTGGCGGTGACTCACTGTTCACCCATCTGATCCTGGAGGCTCTGGGCGAGCAGGACCCGGACGGCCGGATCGCGGCCCGCCTGATCGTGCTGCGCTTCTCCTCATCGCGCACCGACTGGCTGAAGCTGATGTGCGCGCCCGCGGATGCCGTCGCCGCCTGGGGCGGCGAGCAGGCGATCGCCGGTGTCACCGAACACGTCCCGGCCGGCTGCCGGTTGATCTCCTGGGGCCACCGGATCTCCTTCGCCTACCTGACAGCCGACACCTGGGCGGACAAGGACACCCTCGACGGCGTCGCCGACAGCATCTGCCGCCTCGACCAACAGGCCTGCTCCAGCCCGCAGGTGATCTACCTGGACACCGCGGACCACTCCGAACTGGCCGCCTTCGCCCGGCGGTTGAGCGCGGCTCTCGACAGGCGCGGCGGTGAGTTCCCGGCCACCCGGCCCGGCCTGGCAGAGCGTGCCGAGATCACCACCACGGTGCTTGTCGCACAGGCCGAGGAGCACCTGGGCCTGACCCAGGTCCATGAGGGCCCCGAGGATGCCTGGCGGATCCTCGTCGACCACCGCTCGGCGCTGCGTGCGTCACCGCTGTACCGCACGGTGTGGGTCAAGCCGCTGCCCCGCGACCAGGTCGGCGCGACACTGCGGCCGATGCGCCGCTACCTGCAGACCGCCGGTCTGGCCGCCACCCGCGCAGACGTCCCCGAACTCGCCGCGCGACTGTTCGCCGCCGGCGTCCTGCGGGTCACACCGGTCGGCTCGATGATGGACAGCTACGACGGTGAGCCGCACGACGGCCTGTACCCACTGCAGCGATACAGCCGACGGGTCAGCGTCCGACTCGACGAGCGCTTCACCCACGACGGCCGCCTCGACGACCTGCACGCGCCCCACCCGGACGCACCCCGCACACCGGCCTGGCAGCAGCCGGACCCGGATCAGCGAGTGCTCACCAAGGCCGACGTGCAGGAGCTCAATGAGCACATCACGCCCGACAAGACGGAGCTGCACATCTGCAGCGGCGGCAGCAGCGGCAAGCCCGCGCTGGCCATCCACACCTACGCGGACTTCCGCACGCAGCTGCGCCGCGCCGGCGAGGGCCTGGTCGCAGCCGGACTCGACGTACGCACCGACCGGGTCGCCAACCTTCTGTTCGCGGGCGACATGTACGGCAGCTTCATGTACGGGCACGGCCTCCTCGAGGAAATCGGCGCGGCCCAACTGCCCATCGCCGCAGGCAAGGACTACGAGCGAGACGCCGCCACGCTCATCCGGCACCGCGCCAGCACTCTGCTTGCCATGCCCTCGTACATCTGGCAGCTCTTCCAGCACGCCGGGGAGATGCTCACCGAGTACGGCGGCATCCGGAAGATCTTCTACGGCGGCGAGCACTTCGGAGCCGAACAGCGCCGCCACCTTCAGGAGCACTTCGGCGTCGAGCTGGTCCGCTCCTTCGTCTACGGCGGCAGCGACCTGGGCACCATGGCCCACCAGTGCAGTCACGCCGAGGGCAGCACACACCATCTGTTCAGCGATCTGTTCACACTGGAGATCCTCGAGGTCGACTCCGACCGTCCGGCGGCGGCGGGAGAGACGGGACGACTGGTGTTCACGCCGCACACGCGCAGCGCACCTGCCATCACCCGCTATGAACAGGGTGACTTGGGGCGCTGGGTCGAGGGCGAGTGCGGCTGCGGCCGTACGACACCTCGCTTCGAGCTGCTCGGCCGCACCGGGGACGTGGTCCGCGTCGGCACCTACTTCCTCAACTACCGGATGTTCGCGCACCTCGCCGAGCAGCACCTCGGCTACTGCGGCGAGCTGCAGATGATCGTGGAGAGGTCGACCGAGCGCGAGCGCGTCGTCGTCCACATGGACCGCGCCCTCGTCACCGACCCCGATGCGGCGGCTTCCGCATTTCTCGCCCACTACCCGGAATTGCACGAAGGGGTCGTCAGCGAGCAACTGCTCGACCTCCGCGTCGAAGCTATCGCCCCTTCCGAATTCGAACGCGCCGGCGCCAGCGGCAAGTTGCGCACGGTCATCGACCGGCGCGTGCCCGCCTGATCCAGCCGGTCGGGATCACCCCGAGACGAATGCAGAAGTATCAAGATTTTTCTGGTATGGCTTAACATTTCGTTTCGTATCACTTACGTGATAGATCACAGATTCCTTATCGGCGCTTGACATGCTACAACTGGTCTACACCACTCGCTGGTGTAGACCACGCGGCCCAGTCCGCGCACCCCTGAGACGCCGCCGTCCCCCACTGCCTGTGACCCTCGCGGGCGGCGCCTTGCACACTGGAGGAAGTTGTGTCCACGGCTAGCCCCGCCTCGGCGGCCCCGGAGAAGAAGCGCTCGAGCGTGATGGCTGTGCTGCAGCGCATCGGCCGCAGCCTCATGCTCCCGGTCGCCGTGCTGCCTGCCGCCGCCCTGCTCGTGCGGTTCGGGCAGGCCGACATGCTCGGCAGGGAGTCGTTTCCGGCCTTCGTGAACAAGCTCGCCGGCTACATGGCAGCGGGCGGCGGTGCACTGCTCGACAACATGCCGCTGCTCTTCTGCGTCGGCATCGCCATCGGTTTCGCGAAGAAGTCGGACGGCTCCACCGCCCTCGCGGCCGTCACCGGCTACCTGGTCTTCCAGAAGGTGCTCGCGACCTTCACCGACGACAACCTCCCCAAGGTCAAAGAAGTGGTCGACGGGAAGATCGTCGAGAACGCCGCACCGGTCAACGCCGGTGTGCTCGGCGGCGTCGTGATGGGCATCATCGTCGCCCTGCTGTACCAGAAGTTCTACCGGACCAAGCTCCCCGACTGGGCGGGCTTCTTCGGCGGTCGCCGCCTGGTCCCGATTCTGTCGGCGTTCGCCGGCCTGGCCGTCGGCATCGTCTTCGGTCTCATCTGGCCGGTCCTCGGCACGGGCCTGCACAACTTCAGTGAGTGGCTGGTCGGTTCGGGCGCGGTGGGCGCCGGCATCTTCGGTGTCGCCAACCGTGCGCTGATCCCGGTCGGTATGCACCACCTGCTCAACTCCTTCCCGTGGCTGCAGGCCGGCACGTGGAAGGAGAACGGTGTGGACTACCACGGCGACATCGCGCGCTTCCTGCACCACGACCCCTCCGCGGGCCAGTTCATGACCGGCTTCTTCCCGATCATGATGTTCGCTCTGCCGGCGGCCTGCCTCGCGATCACGCACTGCGCCCGTCCCGAGCGCCGCAAGGTCGTCGGCGGCATGATGTTCTCGCTCGCGCTCACCGCCTTCGTGACCGGTGTGACCGAGCCGATCGAGTTCACCTTCATGTTCATCGCGCCGGTCCTGTACGCGATCCACGCGGTGCTCACCGGTGTCTCCATGGCCCTGACCTGGGCGCTCGGCATGAAGGACGGCTTCGGCTTCTCGGCGGGAGCGGTCGACTACCTCCTCAACCTCGGCATCGCGAGCAACCCGTGGGGCCTGGCCCTTGTCGGCCTCTGCTTCGCCGCGGTCTACTACGTGGTCTTCCGCTTCGCGATCACCAAGTGGAACCTGCCGACGCCGGGCCGCGAGTCCGACGAGGAGCTCGCCGAGCTCCTGAAGGCCGAGTCGAAGTAGCCTCAGCCGCAGTACATAGCAGTACACAGAAGATTGCCCGCACCGGGGGCCGCCCCCGCGGGGGGGTTGTTGGGGGTTTTGGGGTTGTCCGCCCCAGAGCACGGTCGAACTGTGGCGTATTAAAAACT
>NZ_JBHYIG010000214.1:0-1812 GCF_042740015.1 Streptomyces sp. NPDC059037 | reverse complement strand
GGCTGTCGGACGCGCAGCACCCCGAGCACCTGAAGGCGGTGTCTAAGTAGCCACAGCCGCAGTACATACCAGAACACACAACAAGCCCCACACCGTCGTCACCGACGGCGAGGGGCTTCTTCGTGTTCTGTCTGTGGACCGCCCTAGACCTCGTACGACCTGCCCGGCACCGCGATCTCCGCCGGACCCCCGTACACCGCACGGGCGTCCGCCAGATTGACCTGCGGGTCCGTCCACGGCGGGATGTGGGTGAGCACGAGCCGCCGTGCGTCGGCCCGGCGGGCGGACTCGCCGGCCTCGCGGCCGTTGAGGTGCAGGTCGGGGATGCTCTCCTTGCCGTGCGTGAAGGCCGCCTCGCAGAGGAACAGATCGGTGTCCGCGGCGAGTTCGTCGAGCGCGTCGCAGGGACCGGTGTCTCCCGAGTACGTGAGTGCCTTGCCGCCGTGCTCGACGCGGATGGCGTACGCCTCCACCGGGTGCCGCATCTTCTCCGTACGGACGGTGAAGGGCCCGATCTCGAAGGTGGCCGGCTTGACCGTGTGGAAGTCGAAGACCTCGCTCATGGAGGAGGCCGACGGCGTGTCCGCGTACGCGGTCGTCAGGCGCTGCTCGGTGCCTTCCGGGCCGTACACCGGGATGGGGGCGCAGCGGCCGCCGTCGTGCCGGTAGTAGCGCGCCACGAAGTAGGCGCACATGTCGATGCAGTGGTCGGCGTGCAGATGGCTGAGGAAGATCGCGTCGAGGTCGTAGAGACCGACATGGCGCTGCAGCTCGCCCAGGGCGCCATTGCCCATGTCGAGCAGCAGCCGGAAGCCGTCGGCCTCGACGAGGTAGCTCGAGCAGGCCGAGTCCGCGGACGGAAACGACCCCGAGCAGCCGACGACGGTGAGCTTCATGGAGCTGGAACCTCCGGGGGCGAAACGGGGGTTGTGCGGGAGCCTTGCGGGGAGCTCGCGAAGAGCCTGCGAGAGGCCCTTCGAGGAGTTTCGAGGAGTTCTGCGATCCGTCGAGCGTAAGGCGCAAAAGGGCCGGTCGCTCCTCCGTCGTGGGCCGTTGTGGGAGAACTCACCTGCGCTGTCACCGGTTCGGATGCGATCTGGCGCCCAGTTGTTCGAGTTCAGGCCCGAGACACATCCAGGGCTCATCACGCCGCGTTACACCGGACGGCGCAGGGCGGCTCAGCCGCGATCGACGGCCGAGCGCGGGAGCAGGGGCGCGCCGGTACCGTCTGCGGTATGGATACGTCATGGTGGCTCGCGCTTGCCGCTGTGGTGGTGCTCGCCGTGGTCGCCGCGGTGATGGACGGCCGGGGTCGCGGCAGCCGCGGCCCCCGCGGGCGGACCACCCGGCCGCCGGGCCGGCCGCGCGGGCCGCGGCGCAGGCTGCCCGCGCCGAAGCCGGCGGAGATCTGGTGGGCGAAGGTGCCGTACGAGGACGGGCCCGGGGGCAAGGACCGGCCCTGTCTCGTCCTTTCGGTGCGGGGCGAAAGCGCGGTCGTCGCGAAGATCACCAGCAAGTACCACGACGAGCGTGCCGGGGTGATTCCGCTGCCGCCCGGCTCCGTCGGGGACGCGCACGGCCGGCCCAGCTTCCTGGAGACGGACGAGCTGCGGGACGTGCCGGTGTGGGAGTTCCGGAGGCGGGCGGGGATCGTGGACCCGGCGCTCTGGGATCAGGTGCGGCACTTGGCGGGGTAGGACGTACAGGGGTAGGACGTGCAGCGGCGGGGGGGGGGCGGGGGGCGGCCGGTGCGGGCGGGCGGGCAGGTGCTGCTCGACGGCCGGGACCAGCGGGGGGTGCCCGCGCACAAGC
>NZ_JBHYIG010000213.1:0-17094 GCF_042740015.1 Streptomyces sp. NPDC059037 | reverse complement strand
ACACAGCTCCCGCGCGCGCGCGGCGGGGCGGGGGCCAATAGCCGCTCCCGAACACAAAGAACGCCTCGTATGCCAAGAACGCTCCGTACCCTCAGCCGATCTCCACCACGATCTTGCCCCGGGCGTGCCCCGCCTGGCTCAGTTCATGGGCCAGGGCCGCCTTCTCCAGCGGGAAGACCTCCGCGATCGGCACCGTCAGGGCGCCGCTCTCCACCAGCTCCGTCAGCGCGGCGAAGTCCGCGGCGTCGGGGCGGGCGAAGACATAGGAGCCGCCGCGTGCGACGACCGTGTGGTCGACCACGGACACCAGGCGTCCGCCGTCCTTCAGGAGGCCCTTGGACGTGCGCAGCGCCTGCTTGCCCACCGGGTCGACGATCACGTCGACGCCGTCCGGGGCCAGCGCGCGGACCCGCTCGTCGAGCCCCTTGCCGTACACCACCGGATCGGCGCCGAGCTCCCGCAGGAACGCGTGGTTCGGCTCGGACGCCGTGCCGATCACCCGCGCGCCGAGCGCCTTGGCGATCTGCACCGCGAGCGAGCCCACGCCGCCGGCCGCCGCGTGCACGAGCACCGTCTCACCGCGTGCGGTGTGCGCCGCCCGCACCAGCGACTGGTACGCGGCGAGCCCGGCCAGCGGCAGACCCGCGGCCTGCGCCCACGAGAGCCCGGCCGGCTTGCGGGCCAGGCAGCGCACCGGCGCCGCGACCAGCTCGGCGAAGGTGCCGCGGGAGAGCATGTCCTCGCGTACGTAGCCGATGACCTCGTCGCCGGGTGTGTACTCGGTGACCGCGATGCCGGCCTGCTCGACGACCCCGGCCATGTCCCAGCCGGGGACGACCGGGAAGACCGGGTCGATCAGGGTGCCGAGATAGCCCTCCCTGGCCTTCCAGTCCACCGGGTTGACCGCGGCGGCCTTCACCCGCACCAGGACGGAGTCGGGGCCGAGTCTCGGGTCGGGCAGTTCCCCGTACTCCAGGACGTCGGCCCCGCCGAAGGCGCGGTACGAGACGGCCTTCACTGGGCCATCGCCGCCATGTCCACGCCCAGCTGGCGGAAGATGTCCCCCATGTCGAGCTGGTCCCAGTGCTCGGCGAGCAGGCCGTCCTGCACCCGCCAGATGTCGATGGACTGGAAGGTGACCGGCTTTCCGGTCGCCGGTATGCCGAGGAACTCGCCCTGGTGGGTGCCCGAGTAGATGATGCGGGCGGCCACCCGGTCGCCCTCGGCCACCTGGTCCTGGACATCGGCGGTCATGTCGGGGAAGCCGGTGAACACCGCGGCCCAGAACGCCCGGTTGGGCTCGATGCCGTCGTCGACCACCGGGTTGTGATCGATGTGGTCGGGGTGGGTGTGGTTCTCCATGGTGCTCACGTCATGGGTGTTGATCATGTCCACGAAGTGCTGCAGGAGTTCACTGTGTTTCCGCGTCAGGTTCTGCGGCAGGTTCTGCGACATCCAGGGCCTCTCTCTCGCGAAAGCCGGACGCGCGGCGGCGGACCGCGCCGCGCCCGACCGAAGATGACAGCGTCCGGTAGAGCCGCGATGGAGAACGGGCCTCGCCCCGGCGCGGCCCGTCCGGGCCCCCACCGGCGCTTGAGCCGGGGACCCTAGCGTCCGGTCCATGAAGGCTCTCGTACTGTCCGGCGGGGCCGGCACCCGCCTGCGGCCCATCACCCACACCTACGCCAAGCAACTCGTCCCCGTAGCCAACAAACCCGTGCTGTTCTACGGGTTGGAGGCGATCGCGGAGGCGGGCATCACCGAGGTCGGCATCATCGTCGGCGACACCGCCGCCGAGATCGAGGAAGCCGTCGGCGACGGCTCCAAGTTCGGCCTCGACATCACCTACATCCCCCAGTCGGCACCGCTGGGTCTGGCGCACGCCGTCCTGATCGCCCGGGAGTTCCTCGGCGACGAGGACTTCGTGATGTATCTCGGCGACAACTTCATCGTCGGCGGCATCGCGGACCTGGTCGGCTCGTTCCGCGAGAGCCGGCCCGACGCGCAGATCCTGCTCACCAAGGTCTCCGATCCGACCGCCTTCGGCGTCGCCGAACTCGACGCGTCCGGCCAGGTGGTGGGTCTGGAGGAGAAGCCCGCGCAGCCGCGCAGCGACCTGGCGCTCGTGGGCGTCTATCTCTTCACTCCCGCCATCCACGAAGCCGTACGCTCCATCAAGCCGTCCTGGCGCGGCGAGCTGGAGATCACCCATGCCATCCAGTGGCTCATCGACAACCGCGGCGGCGTCCGCTCGACGACGATCTCCGGTTACTGGAAGGACACCGGAAACGTCGTCGACATGCTGGAGGTCAACCGCTCCGTCCTCGAGGCCGCCGACGGCGGCATCGACGGATCGGTGGACGAGGCCTCCGAGATCGTGGGCAAGGTCAAGGTCGAGGCGGGCGCGGAGATCGTCGGCTCGCGGATCGTGGGACCTGCCGTGATCGGCGCCGGATCGGTGATCACCGATTCATACATCGGCCCTTCCACCTCCATCGCGGAGGGCTGCCGGATCACCGACAGCGAGATCGAGTTCTCCATCATGCTCAGCGGTTCGTCGGTCGACGGCGTCCGCAGGATCGAGAGTTCCCTGATCGGCCGGAGCGTGGAAGTGACCCCCGCGTCGCGGGTTCCCGCGGCCCACCGGCTCGTCCTCGGCGACCACAGCAAGGTGCAGATCGCGTCATGACCCCACCACAGACACCGCAGACAGCGCAGACATCGCAGACACCGCGGACACCGCGGACACCGCGGACACCGCGGACAGCGGGCAAGGGCCCCACGAAGATCCTGGTCACCGGCGGCGCCGGCTTCATCGGCTCGCACTACGTCCGCACCCTGCTCGGGCCCGACGGACCGGGCGGCGTGCGGATCACCGTCCTCGACAAGCTCACCTACGCGGGCAACCCCGCCAACCTCGACCCGGTGCGCGAGCACCCCGGATTCTCCTTCGTCCAGGGCGACATCTGCGACGCCGAACTGGTGGACACGCTGGTCGCCGAGCACAGCCAGATCGTGCACTTCGCCGCGGAGTCGCACGTCGACCGCTCGATCCTGGGCGCGACCGAGTTCGTACGGACGAACGTCGCGGGAACCCAGACCCTGCTCGACGCGGCGCTGCGCCACCATGCCGGGGACGAGGGCGTGTTCGTCCACGTCTCGACCGACGAGGTGTACGGCTCGATCGACCACGGCTCCTGGCCCGAGTCCCATCCGCTGGCGCCCAACTCCCCCTACTCCGCGTCCAAGGCGTCCAGCGATCTGCTCGCCCTCTCCTACCACCACACCCACGGCCTCGACGTCCGCGTGACGCGCTGCTCCAACAACTACGGGCACCACCACTTCCCGGAGAAGCTCATCCCGCTGTTCATCACCCGGCTGATGCAGGGACAGGACGTTCCGCTGTACGGCGACGGGCTCAACGTCAGGGACTGGCTGCACATCGACGACCATGTCCAGGGCATCGACCTGGTCCGCACCCGGGGCCGCGCGGGACACGTCTACAACATCGGCGGCGGCACCGAGCTGACCAACAAGGAGCTGGTCTCCCTGCTCCTTGAGGCGTGCGGGGCTGGCTGGGATTCGGTGACGTACGTCGAGGACCGCAAGGGCCACGACCGGCGCTACTCCGTCGACTGCACCAAGATCACCGAGGAGTTGGGCTACCGGCCCCGCAAGGACTTCGCCACGGGGCTCGCCGAGACCGTCGCGTGGTACCGCGAGAACCGCGACTGGTGGGAACCGCTCAAGCAGCGGGCGGCCCTGTGAGCGGCGGCTGGGTGGTCACCGGAGCGGGCGGGATGCTGGGCCAGGACGTGGCGGCCCGGCTCTCGGCCGCCGGGGTGAAGACGACCGCCCTGGACCGCGGCGCCCTCGACATCCGCGACGGCGCGGCCGTGCGGGACACGGTCGCCGGGCTGCGGCCGTCGGTCCTGGTGAACTGCGCGGCCTGGACCGCCGTCGACGACGCGGAGGCCCAGGAGGGCGAGGCGCTGCGGCTCAACGGCGACGGGCCACGCCAACTCGCCCTCGCCTGCCGGGAGTCGGGCACCCGGCTGCTCCATGTCTCCACGGACTACGTCTTCGCGGGGGACGCCTCGTCGCCGTATGCGGAGGACGCGGCGCCCGCGCCCCGCACGGCGTACGGCAGGACGAAGCTGGCGGGCGAGCGGGCGGTGCTCGACATCCTGCCCGCGGCCGGCCACGTGGTGCGCACGGCCTGGCTCTACGGCGTCGGCGGGCCGAGTTTCGTGGCGACCATGATCCGCCTGGAGCGTGAGCGGGACACCCTGGAGGTGGTCGACGACCAGCGGGGCCAGCCGACTTGGACGGCAGACCTCGCGGACCGCCTGGTGCGCCTGGGCCGTGCGGCCGTCGACGGGACGGCGCCGCCCGGCATCTACCACGGCACGAGCGGCGGGGACTGCACCTGGTTCGAGCTGGCCAGGGAGACCTTCCGGCTCCTCGGCGCGGATCCGGAGCGGGTGCGTCCGACCACCAGCGCCGCGTACGTCCGCCCCGCACCCAGACCCGCCTACAGCGTCCTTGGCCACGGCCGCTGGGCAGGGGCCGGGATCGAGCCAATCCAGGACTGGCGCGCCGCGCTCGCCGGAGCATTTCCCGCATTGCGCGCGGCAGTTACCGGAGGACCATGAAAAGCTCACCCGCGACAAGTGACCCGGCCACTGCCCTATCCCTCGTGGCGGAACAAATATAGGGAGCGCACAGAGGAATCCACTCCGTAGCGCTGAGGAAGGGCAATCAAGCCATGGACAAGATCATCGCATCGGCTGCTCACGTTCCCGCCACGACTCCGAGTGCCGTCCTGCCGAACCTCGTCGTGGAGCGGCTCGGTGCCCACGGTGGCTCATCGGATGCCCCGTTCACCTTCACCAACGCCGCTTTCACGTTCACCAACGCGGCGTTCACCTTCACCAACACCTCCCAGCAGCACACCATGGGAGCCCAGGGCATAGCCGAGCTGTCACGGGCATGACCGTGGCCGGGGGGCACGAGAGAACCACGACGATCACGGACACGACCGTGCGGGTGGAGTTCAAGAGTCATCTCCACCCCGCGGTCGTCCCCGGCGAAGCGGCCTACTTGGTGTCCCACCACGGGATCACCGCACTGCACGGCCCGCACGCCGAGATCCTTGTCCCGCTTCTCGACGGCACCAGGACACCGGAGGCCATCGCCCGTGCGGCCCACCCGGCGCTGACCGGCGACGAGGTCGCGTCCGCACTGCGGCTGCTCACCGATGCCGGCCTGCTGCGCTTTAGGCCTTCGGACCGCCGCACCACTCATTCCGAGCGGGTCAGCGAGGCCTACTGGGACCTCGCGGGCCTCGACGGGGCCCACGCCGCCGACGAGGTGGCGCGGGCGACCGTGCGGATCAGCGCACTGGACGCGACGGCGCTGCGGCCCGTGCGGCAGGCGTGCCTGGACACGGGCCTGCACGTCACGGAGGTGGAGAGCGCCGCGGACTTCACCATCGTCCTGGTGGACGACTACCTCGATCCGGCGCTGCGCGAGGTGGACGCCCTCCACCGAGCCGCGCGGCGCCCCTGGATGCCGGCCCGGCTGCGCGGGCCTGAACCATGGATCGGCCCCATCTTCCGCCCGGCGGAAGGACCTTGCTGGAACTGCGTGGCGACGCGGCTGCGCGGCCATCGCACGACGGAACTGCCGGTCCAGCGCTCCCTCGGCCTCGACCGCCCGCTCACCAGGCCGGACGCCTCGCTGGCCGCGGGGCGGGCGCTGGCCGCGCACACCGCCGTACTGGAGACGGTCAAGTGGCTCGCCGGGGCGCGGCGTCCCGAGCAGAGCTCCATCCTGACGCTCGACACCCTGACGTTCCAGAGCACCTGGCACCCCACGACGCGGCAGCCCCAGTGCGCCGTGTGCGGAAACCCTCAGATCGTCGGCGAGCGGGGCTGGTCCCCTTTCGTGCCGCGCAGCCGCCCCAAGGCGGCCGACGGCACCGGCGGCGGCCATCGGGCGCTCACCGCGGGGCAGATGCTGGAGCGGCACGGCTCGCTGATCGGTCCGGTCACCGGAATCGTCAAAGAGGTCCGCCGCGCCGAGGGCACCCCCTCGTTCGCCGAGGCGTACGTGTCGGGCCAGAACCTCGCCATGGAGTCGGGGAGCCTCGCCCAGATGCGGGCCGGGCTGCGCTCGCTCAGCGGCGGCAAGGGTCTGACGGCGACCGAGGCCAAGGTGAGCGCCCTGTGCGAGGCGGTCGAGCGGTACAGCGGGACCCGGCGCGGCGACGAGCCGGTGGTGCGCGACAGCTACCGCTCGCTGGGCCCTCAGGCACTGCACCCCAACGCCTGCCAGCTGTACCACGACCGGCAGTTCCGGGACCGCGACCGCTGGAACGCCGAGTGCTCGCCGTTCAGTTACGTACCGGAGCGCTTCGACGAGACGTGTCCGGTGGGCTGGACACCGGTGTGGTCCCTCGCATCGGGAACCCACCGGCTGCTGCCGACCAGCATGCTCTACTTCTCCCCCGACCGGCTCCCCGCCCATGAGCCCACCGCCGACTCCAACGGCAACGCCGCCGGATCCAGCACCGAGGACGCCGTGCTCCAGGGCTTCCTCGAACTGGTGGAGCGGGACGCGGTGGCCCTGTGGTGGTACAACCGCACCCGCCAGCCCGCCGTCGACCTGGACTCCTTCGACGAGCCGTACATCGATCGGTTACGCGCCGGCTACCGCAGGCTCGGCCGCGAGATCTGGGCGCTCGACCTGACCACGGATCTCGGCATCCCGGCGATCGTCGCCCTCTCCCGGCGCACCGACGGACCGACCGAGGACATCGTCTTCGGCTTCGGGGCCCACTTCGACCCGGGTGTCGCGCTGCGCAGGGCGCTCACGGAGATGGGCCAGCTGCTGCCATCGGTCCACGGGACACACGGCGGGCCTGGCGTGTACGGGACCGACCACCCCGGGGCGGTGGCCTGGTGGCGCTCCGCGACGGTCGGGAACCAGCACTATCTGCGGGGCGCCGACGACGTCGCGCCGTGCACGCCACGGTCCTGGGTCTACACCCACCGCACGGATCTGCGCGACGACCTCACCGCCGTCACCGAACTCCTCACCGGGCGCGGCCTCGACCTCCTGGTGCTCGACCAGACCCAGCCGGACATCGAACTCCCGGTGGTCAAGGTGCTGGTCCCCGGCCTTCGGCACTTCTGGGCGCGCTATGCGCCGGGCCGGCTCTTCGACGTCCCCGTCGCGCTGGGAAGGCTCGCGGAACCGACGCCGTACGACGAACTCAACCCCGTCCCGCTCTTCGTCTGAATGCCTCCCCGAATTCCATCTCTCTTTCAACTACCGGTCAGGACCTGACAGTTACGGCATCCGAATTGAATGTGCATATCACCTCTCCTGCTTAGGATGAGCGGCTCAGGGCCACTCCCCCCAGGTTGCTTAGGAGCACTGCGAGGATGCGCGAGACCCGTCTCGACCAGTCCGATCCGTCAAAGATACGAATCAACAGTGGTCCCGCCCCGCAACTGGCACGGACCATCCTGCTGGCGACGCTCACGTGTTACTTGATCATCACGGTGATCAACCTCCTGAGTGCGGACCCGACCGCGGCCACTCTGGTGACGGGCCTTGTCACCATCTCGGCTGCGTTCGCACTGCAGTTGAACCACTCCAGGCGAGGGGCGGACCGCGCTCCCTTACGACGCAGGCTGCTGACGCTCGGCGCACAGTCCGTCGTCACGTATCTGCCCCTCGTCTACTTCGGGGTCGCCTGGGGCGGGATGGCGGGATTCTTCGCAGGGTCGCTTCTCCTCCTGCTGCCCACCCGGGTGGGCTGGCCGCTCTTCGCGGCGACCGGCCTGAGCCTGCTCGTCCCCGGCATCCTCAACGATCTCTCGGTCGTCGACATCGTCTACATGTGCCAGAGCACCCTGCTCTCCGGACTCGTGGTGTACGGCCTCTCCCGGCTCTCGGCGATCGTGGAGGAGGTGCACGCCGCCCGCGCCGAGATCGCCAGAATGGCCGTGGTCAACGAACGCCTGCGCCTCTCCCAGGACTTGCACGACCTGCTCGGCTACAGCCTCTCCGCCATCGTGCTCAAGAGCGAGCTGATCCACCGCCTCCTGGGCGTCCAGCACGAGCGTACGGAGCAGGAGGTGACCGAGGTCCTCTCCATCTCCCGGCAGGCGCTCGCCGACGTCCGCAGGGTGGCCAGCGGCTACCGGGAGATGTCGCTGCTCACGGAGGTGTCGTCCGCGCAGTCGGTGCTCGTGTCGGCGGAGGTGGACGTCACCGTCGACATCGCCCCCGCCCTCAAGGACGTCAACGCGCTGGCCGGAACGGTCCTTGCGACCGTCCTGCGCGAGGCGGTCACCAATCTGCTGCGGCACAGCAAGGCGAGCCGGTGCGCCATCACCGCCTCGATCGACGACGGAACGGCCCGCCTGACGATCGTCAACGACGGCCTGGTGCGCGACCACCGCCCGCCGGCCCCGCACAGCGGCAACGGTCTGGGCAATCTGGAGCAGCGGCTGTGCGCGATCGGCGGAACGCTGACCATCGACCGGCCGCAGGGCGAACCGGACGACGGGGCTCCAACGGGGCTGTTCCGCCTGATCGCCGAAGCTCCGGTCAAAGCAGTCACCGTCGCGGCGGTGACCGCGGAGCCGCAGCTGACGGAAATGGCGAACCCCGAACCGTAACTGTCCAACTACGCGACTGGAGTTGGCTGATATTGTCACCCCGGATTCTCTGGCAGTGCCTGCACAGATCGACATCCTGGGGGGACTGTGCTCCGCGTACTTCTGGCCGAGGACATGCACATGGTGAGAGGCGCTCTGGTGGCCTTACTGAGTCTCGAGAGGGATCTGAATGTCGTGGCGAGCGTGGAACGCGGGGACGAAATCCTGCCCGCGGCGCTCGCGGAGAAGCCGGACGTGGCGATCATCGACATCGATCTTCCGGGGCTCGACGGGCTGAGCGCGGCGTCCCTGCTGCATGAGCGGCTGCCCGACTGCAAGACCCTGATCCTCACCAGCCTGGACCGCCCCGGCACCCTCAGGCGTGCGATGGCCGCCCAGGTCTCCGGGTACCTCCTGAAGGACGCCCCGCCGCAGAAGCTCGCCCAGGCGGTGCGGAAAGTGGCCGGCGGCCAGCGGGTGATCGACTCCGAGCTGGCCCTCGCCGCCTGGGGAGGCGCGGACAGCCCGCTGACGGCCCGCGAGACCGAGGTGCTCCAGCTGGCCGCGGGGGGTTACGAGGTCGTCGAGATAGCGACGCAGCTGCGGCTCTCGGTCGGCACCGTACGGAACTATCTGACGACGGTCGTGACCAAGCTCAACGCACGCAACCGCGTCGACGCCATCCGCATCGCCCGTGAGGCCGGCTGGCTGCTGTGAGCGGGCCGGAGCCCGGCGCTCAGTCCGTGGGATCCCCGTCCGGGACGACCATCCCCGCGACCGCGAGATAGTCCAGGATGGCGTCCGTGACCTCGGCGGGCAGTGGCAGCGCGTCGCTCACCACGGCGGGCGTGACCGGCCAGCCGAGGAGCCCCACCACCCAGATCGGCTCGGGCCGGTGGATGAGCACGTGGTGCGGCGACGAGGCGGTCTGCAGTCGCACCGAGGACTCGCCGAAGGCCATGGAGAGGCCGACGGCCGTCCGCAGCGCACGGCCGTCCCGCCGCCCCGCGAGGACCAGTTGGGCACCTTCCGCGACCGGGACCACCGACAGGAGCGGCCCTCTCAGGTCGTCGACCCCGAGGGTGCGGACGATCAGATGGGAGAGCCGCTCGAAGACCGGCAGGAGGACCTCATAGGGGTCCGGGTCCTCAGGACCCGTCGGCGCGGGCCACGCGTTGTCGAGCACGACGGGGCCGAGTTCCATCCGGCTGAGCACGTTGCGGACCAGCGGTGTCGGATCGCCGATCCACTCGGTGCCGGAGTTCCACTTGAGGGACAGGTGCTCGGCGCCGTCGCCGGCCGCGACTTCCACGTCCTCCCGGAGCGACCACAGCTGGATGAGCTGACCGGCGAACGGCTCCGCCGACTCCGGAGACTGCGCCATGGGACCTCCTCGTGCCGTCGGAAGCCACCCTGTTCCAACGGCCGCCGGTGCGGCAGTCCTGAAATCACGCCGGGCACATGAATCGCTCATACCCGGGGGCGCGGCCGCCGCCGGGCACCGGCGCTCAGCGGTTCACATAGCCGCCGTCGACTGGCATGACGGCACCGGTGACGTACGAGGCGCGGTCGCTCAGGAGCCAGGCCACCGCCTCGGCGATCTCCTCGGGATCGGCGGTGCGCCCCTGGGGCGTCGCCGCGTGGATCGCGTCCTCCAGGCCGGGATTCGTGGCGTACCAGTCCTGGGTGATCTCGCTGCGCGTCGAGCCGGGGGCCACCGCGTTCACCCGGATCCCCTGCCGCGCGTACTCCTCGGCGGCCGCGCGGGTGAAGCCGATGACGGCGTGCTTGGACGCGACGTAAGGGGCCGCCGTCGCGATGGCGACAAGGCCGCCGACGCTGCTGTTGTTCACGATCGAGCCTCCGCCGGCGGCCAGCATCGCGGCGATCTCGGGGCGCAGACAGTTGAACAGGCCGCGTACGTTGGTGTCGACGATGCGGTCGTAGACGTCGTCGCCCATGGTGTGCAGGGGCTCCGGGTTGCCGCCGGTGCCCGCGTTGTTGAAGGCGCCGTCCAGCTTCCCGTGCCGCTCGACGGCCGCGTCGACCGCGCGCCGCGCGTCCTCGCCGCGCGTCACGTCGCCGACCACGTAGGACGCCTCGAAGCCCTTGGCGGTCAGCTCCGCGGTGTGCGCCGCGAGCTGCTCCTCGCGGCGTGCGCTCAGCACCACCGCCGCGCCCTCGCGGGCGAAGACTCCCGCGGCAGCCGCGCCGATGCCGCTGCTGGCCCCGGTGACCAGTATGACCTTGCCCGATAGCAGTCCAGCCGATGCAAACATGCAGGCCAGTCTGCCAGCGGGCAAGGTCGTACCAGCCGGTGGGCCGCCTCAGGACACGCTGTCCGCGGTGACCTCGCTGCGGCCGGGGGTGCTCGCAGCGGGGCAGCCCTTGGCGACCGTCACGTCCTTCTTCTTCTCGGACAGCATCACGTAGATCGCCACCGAGAGAAGCGCGCAGATCACGGCGCTCGCCCACAGGACCGCCTGCCAGGCGCCGGTGAAGCCCTCGCTCACGAAGTCGAAGAAGCTGGGCTGCACCTTCTCCGGCAGCTTCTCCAACGGCCCGCTCAGATCACCGGAGTTGACGCTGTTGGCCAGGTCGGCGGGATCGCCCTTGTACGCGGGGAACTTGTCGAGGCCGTCGTTCAGCCAGTTCTGTACGAGGTTGACGAGCGCGGAGCCCACCGCGGCGATGACCACGGCCTCGCTGCCCAGGCGCAGGGTGTTGAGGAACCCGGCCGCCGTGCCGGTGGCCTCGGGGGCGACCACCGTGAGGACCGCGCCGTCGACCAGGCCGAAGTTCAGGCCGAGGCCGATGCCGAGCAGGATCAGCGGTCCGGCGAGGGCTCCGAGGCCGATGCCGGGCTCCAGGACGACCGCGAGCCAGGCGACACCGAGGGTCAGGCAGGCCAGGCTCAGCGCGAAGACATTGCGCGCCGACCAGCCCCACTTGACCAGACGTCCGGCGATCAGCGGCGTGGGCAGGATCGGCAGCGTCATCAGGAGCATCGTGCTGCCCGCCGCCTGACTGGTCGACTCGTTGGCGACCAGCAGATAGTTGGGCAGCAGCGGCAGCAGGATCACGAAGGCGAACGTGACCACGACGGGGATCAGGCAGAGCGCCATGAACTTGGCGTTGCGCAGCAGCGACAGATCGAACATCGGGTGCGGCTGGCGCTTCTCCACCAGGACGAAGACCGCCATCAGGAGCACCGCGCCCGCCAGGCAGCCGAGCACTCCCGGGCTCGCCCAGCCCCACTGCGGCCCCTCGACCATACCGAGCATGAGCAGGAAGAGGCTGCCGACGAAGGTGGCCGTGCCCGGCCAGTCGACCTTGGCGGCGGACTCGCTGCGGGACTCCTGCATGAACGGCACCGCGAAGAGCACGAGCAGCATGAGCACCGCGTGCGCGCCGTAGAAGGAGCGCCAGCCGAGGGTGTCCGCGAGGACGCCGGCCACCATCGCGCCGAGCGCGAGGCCGGCGCCCGTGGCGATGCCGACGGCGGCGAACACCCGGGTGCGGGCGGCTCCGTCGAAGCTGGTGGCGAGGATGGAGCTGCCGCTGGTGAGCAGACCCGCGGCGCCCACACCGGCCACGGCGCGCGCCAGGTCGAGTACGTAGATGTCGCTGACCACCGCGCTGACCAGCGAGGCCACCGTGAACAGCACCGCACCGACGGCGAACACGCGCCGCCGCCCGAGCAGGTCGGCCAGTGCGCCGCACGCCAGCATGAAGCTCGCGAAGGTCAAGTTGTAGGCGTGCACCACCCATTGCAGGGCATCAAGGGACGCGTCCGTGTCCAGGCCGATGTGTGGCAGGGCCACACCCGACCCGGTGACCGAGGTCGGCAGGATCAGCAGGGTCAACAGGACCGCGATCAATGTGACTTGGGGGTTCGATCCCCGGGTTCGCCCACCTGAACGGGAAGACAACTCTTGCGCTCCTTAGTGCGAGTGCGTGTGCGCTGAGTGCGCGTGCTTTACGCGATGGATTCCGCGCGCACCTTGAGTGCCGCGTTCATGAGCAGGAAGCCCTCTTCGATGCGCCACACCATGCCGCCGGCCAGGGGCATGGTCAGACCGCCGAAGTCCTCCCGCTGGCGGAGCAGGACCCCGCCGGCCCCTCCCTTGTCGTTCTTCTCCAGCAGGAACTCGTGCCGAGCCCGGAAGATGCTCGCGTGCCGGATGATCCCGGACCACTGGAGCATGCGGTTCCGCTCGACCACGGTGACCGTGGGCTTGTGGACCTCTTCCTCGGACTTCTTGGGGCGCTGCATCCGCAGGCTCAGTTCCTGGCCCACTTCGGCCTTGCCGCGGGCCTCGATGATGAAGGGGTTCCACTCGCGGTACCGGTCGAGGTCCACCACGACGTCCCAGACCACGTCGAGCGGGGCATCGATGGCGACCTGGGTCTCTATGTTGCGACGCATTCCATATCCCTTACGCGGTAGATGTGTTCAAGAAGCGGGGGCGGTCACGCGGGGATGGAGTTGGCGACGCCGCCGTCGACGAGGAGGTCGACTCCGTTGACGTACGACGCGTCGTGCGACGCGAGGAAGGCGACGGCTGACGCGACCTCCTCCGGGGTGCCGATGCGCTTGAGCACGACGTCCTGGCGGCTTGCCTCGCGGGCCTCGTCGGTCGGCACGGACTCGCGGAACATGTCGGTGTCGATGTAGCCGGGGCTGACGGCGTTGACCCGGATGCCGCGGTCGGAGAGGTCGCTGGCGAGGGTCTTGGTGAGGTTGGCCGCGGCCGCCTTGCTCGCGGCGTACAGAGAGCCGATGACCAGGCCCTTGTGGTGGGTCCACGAAGCGTTGATCACGATCGAGCTGCCGTCCTTGAGCAGCGGCAGGGCGTGCTTGACGGTGAAGAAGACGCCCTTGAAGTTGGCGTCCACCACGCCGTCGAAGTCCTCCTCGGTGAACTCCTCGATCCGCTTGAAGACGCCGACACCGGCGTTGGCGAACACCACGTCCAGGTGGCCGAAGCTCTCCCGCACCTCTCCCATAAGCCGGTCGAGGTCGGCCGGCTTGGAGACGTCGGCGGGCACCGCGAGCAGCCGGTCGCCCGCGTCCAGGCGCTCGGCGGCGCGCTTGAGGCGGTCCTCGCTGCGGCCGGTGATGACGACCTTGGCGCCCTCGTCGAGCAGGCGCCGCGCGGTCGCCAGACCCATTCCGGTCGCGCCGCCTGTGATGAGGGCGACCTTGCCGTCGAAACGGGCACCGTAGGACGTGCTCTGCATGATGAAATCCCCAGCCTTTGAATGGATATGAGCTGCCACGAAGGCTTGAGCGGCACTGCGTGGGAAGCCGAAACGTCGAGCCGTTCACGGTCCGGTGAATGGACACGTGCGTGCTCACGTTGAGCATCCTCGCCGCTATTGGCGAGACATGAGTAGAGCCAACTTATGGTGGTGTTATGACCACCACCCACACCACAGCCGTCCGCGCGGTTCAGGCCCGGCCGCGACGGGAAGATCTGCGTGACTTCTTGCGTTCGCGCCGCGCCAGGGTGCTGCCCGAGGAGGTCGGGCTCCCGGGCCGCGGCCTGCGGCGGACCCCCGGTCTGCGGCGCGAGGAGGTGGCCACGCTCGCCGGCATCGGAGTCTCCTGGTACACCTGGCTCGAACAGGGACGGAACATCAAGGTCTCGGACTCCGTCGTCGAGTCGATCAGCCGCGTCCTGAAGCTGGACGCCGCCGAACTCTCCTACTTCTACCGCCTGGTGGGCCTCAATCCGCCCGCGCCCGTGGCGGCGGGGGACACGGCTCCCATGCCCGAGCTCGAACGGCTCATGGACTCGTGGTCGCCGTATCCCGCCTATGTCCTCGACCGCTGGTGGAACTACGTCCTGACCAATTCGTCGGCGCAGGCGGTGTTCGGAGTGCCGCGCAGCGGCCAGAACTGCCTGGTGCTGTTCTTCACCGAACCGCGCTACCGCTCCTTCTTCACGAACTGGTCGACGCTCGCGCCGCAGGTCGTGGCCGATTTCCGCAGCGCGGCGGCGTCATTCCCCGATGATCCGCGTTTCTCGGTGATCCAGCGCGGACTCTACGAAAGGAGCCCGGAATTCGCCGAGTTGTGGGACAAGCACGATGTCCGCGCGGAATCCAATGGCACCAAGGCGGTGATCCATCCGGTCATGGGCGAGATGACATTTGATCACCTCGTCATGCATCCTTCGACACGTCAGGACCTGCGGGTCTCCGTGCATTTGCCGCGCGACGGTGAGGCGCGTCACAAATTGGAGCGGCTCCTCTCGCCGCCGGATCACAGCATTCCGGATCACGGCATTCCGGATCACGGTGTTCCGGACCCTTGCATTCCGGATGGCCCGTCCTTGATGACGGCACCGCGCTTGTAGGCGTGCGTGATCAACTCGCAGGCGAAGTCGGCGATGTACGGGATGCTGCCGAGGCGCTCGCCGAAGAAGCGGTAGAGGTCGGCCTCGTGCTCCATGGCGACCTCGAGGATCAGATTGTGCGTTCCGGTGATGGCCGCGCAGTACCGCACCTCGGGGCAGGCGGCCAGCGCCGTGCCGACCGAGTCCAGGCCCGCCGGGCTGACCTTGAGGCAGATCTGGGCCTGTACGGGAAGACCGAGCAGCGCCGGTTCGACCTCGGTGCGCAGATGGAGAATCCCGCGCTCCAGAAGGGAGTTGACGCGGCGGCCCGCGGTCGCCACGGAGAACCCGAGCTCGCGGGCCATGTCGGTGAGGCTGATCCGCGCGTTCCTGATCAGTGCCGCCGCGACGCGGTGGTCGGTGGAGGTCAGCTCGTACTGGTCCTCCAGCGGTGACACCAGGCGCACGGCCCCGGCCCGCAGCTTGCGCTCCTCGCCCGGAGACAGCAGCGGGGCGTGCCACTCGGCGACGGTGGTGAACGTCCGCAGCGTGGTGCTCACATGGAACTTCTCGATGGCGGTGACGCCGGATATGCCCTCGGTCATCAGGGTGTGAAGTCCGCCACGTCCGGCGACGACGACCTCGCACCACAGCACATCGCTGCGGCCGCTGACCCCGACGACCCGCCGGATGTCCTTGCACTCGGCGAGGGCGTGGGCGGCCCTCTCCATGTGGCCGCGCTCGACTTCGAGGCGCAGCTGGACCGCGCTGCCGAGGCCGCCGCGGGCCGTGTCGAAGAGCGCCGTGGGGTGTATCACCCGCCAGGCTATGAGGCGTTGGATTCTTCTGGCCACCGTGCGTTCGTGCTCGCCGAGGGCCCTTCCGATTTCGCCGCTCCCGGCCCGAGGGTTCACTTGGAGAGCCGCGATCACACGGCGGTCCGCGGCGTCGAGGGTGTCGGAATCTTTCATCACAGCGCGATCATCGCAAGTTCCCGACAGTTCTGCCTGGTCGTGTTGTCCGAACTCACCGCAGTGGTGCAGGATTCATTCACCTACCGGCTGCACTGGGCCGGCGGGTGACTGAGACTCAGGGGGGAATCGCACACCGGCACAACGCAGCGGGCGAGAGCATGTCGAAGGGGCCATGCACTCAGGAAGCGTTCGGTGTGCGATCTCTTTTTTTACCAAAAACAAACCGCCATCGCGGTTTACTCGGGAGGACTCGATGGAGTTCCGCACACTCGGAAACCTGGCCCTTCTCGTCGACCGACGCGACATCACGCCGACCGCCCCCAAACAGCGGCAGGCCCTGGCGCTCATCACGCTGCGGGCGGGCCAACGCGTCGGCATGCCCACGCTCATCGAGGAGATATGGGGCGGACTCGCCCCGCGTACGGCGATGACCGCGCTGCAGACCTATGTGGGCCTGATCCGCCGCACCATGGCGGAGGCCACGGGCAGCACGGTCAAGGAAGTGGCGGCCGACCGCCTCGTCACCGACGGCAACAGCTATCTGCTGAACGTGGGCGACGGCGAGTGGGACAAGCCCGTCTTCGAACGGCTCGTCCAGGACAGCAGGGAGGCCTTCGCCCGCAATGACGCGGTCGAGGCCGAACGCCTGCTGCGCCGGGGCCTGACGCAGTGGCGCGGACGGCCGCTGGCCAATGTCCGCACCGGCAAACTGCTCGCGCCGCACGTCCAGCGGCTCGTCGAACTGCATCTGGGGGCGCGCACCTTGCTGGTCGACGCGATGCTGCGCAGAGGCCGCGTCCAGGAGGCCGTGGAGGAGGCCAGGGAGCTGGTGACCGAGCACCCCTACCACGAGCATGTGCACGCCCAGCTCATGCGGGCGCTGTACTCGTCGGGGCGCAGGGCGGCGGCGCTCGAGGTCTACCAGCAGCTGCGGAACCGCATGAAGGACACCCTGGGCATCGCTCCGTCGCCCAGCATCAACACCCTGCACCACGTGCTGCTGCAGGACGAACCGGATGAGCAGTTCCTGGCCTTGTCGGGTGTCGCATCCTGATACGGAGCCGGACCGATGCGATGTATGCGTGGGGGGTGCCGCGAACC
>NZ_JBHYIG010000212.1:0-17111 GCF_042740015.1 Streptomyces sp. NPDC059037 | reverse complement strand
TGGGTTTTTCACGGGGGTTGTCTTTCGGGGGGCGGGGCCCCCGCGCCCCCCCCCCCAAGGCCGGGTCCGTGTGTCAGTGGGCCTGGGCGAGGTAGTCGTACTGACTGGGCAGGTTCTGGACCAGCTCGCGCGAGGTGGCGCGCACCCGCTCGAACTCCTCGGCCGCGGCCGAACCGTCCATCAGATCAAGGGCGCCGGGCGCGCGCAGCGGGAGCCCCTGCAGACCGAGGAGCATCGAGACGTAGGAGTACGACTCGAAGCCGTGGTAGTGCGGGTAGATGGTCTCCGCGTCGGGCATCTTGGTCTTCCACTGCTCGATGCGCGCGGCAAGCGCGTCGGGCACCGCACGGTTCTTGGCGTCCTGCCAGTACTTGGTGTCGTTCCGCTTCGCGGCGCGGTAGTGCAGGACCAGGAACTCCCGGACTCCGTCGATGCAGTGGTTGACCGCGGTGTTGTACGAGTCGCGGAGCTGGGTCGCCCAGTCCTCCTGCGGGAAGTGCTTGACCAGCTGCTCGATGCCGTGCTGGATGAAGAAGATCCCGGTCGACTCCAGCGGCTCGACGAAGCCGCTCGACAGGCCGATGGCCACGCAGTTCTTCGTCCAGGAGTTGCGGCTGCGGCCGATCCGCATGCGGATGTGGTTCGCCTCGAGGTCCGCCGCGTCCGGGCCGACGAACTCGCGCAGCGTGCGCTCGGCCTCCTCGGGGTCGCAGTAGTCGCTGGAGTAGACGTAGCCCGTGCCGATGCGGTCGAAGAGCGGGATCGTCCAGATCCAGCCGGCCTCCTGGGCGGTGGCCGTGGTGTAGGGACGGATGCCCGTCTTGGCCGTGTCCTGCGGGACGCGCAGCGCGACGGCACGGTCGTTGGGCAGGGTGTCCTGGAAGGAGACGAAGGGCTCGCCCAGCTTCTCGTTCAGGAGCAGGCCCTTGAACCCGGTGCAGTCGATGAAGAGGTCGGCCTCCAGGTCGCCGTGGTCCTTCGTGGCGACGGCGGTGATCCAGCCGCGGTCGTCGAGCTTGGTCTCCACCACGTCGTCGACGACATGGCGGACACCGCGGTTCACGCCGTACTCGGTCAGGTACTTCGCGAGCAGCGCGGCGTCGAACTGGTAGGCGTACGGGAACTGCGTGTCCTGCTCGGTGAGGGTGGACTTGAACACGGAACCGTCCGGCCCCAGGTCACCGTTGCTCTGCTCGAAGAGCGTGCCGTCGAGCAGGCGCGGGGAGCGCAGGTTGTCGCCCATCTGCGCCATCACGAAGTTGTCGACGTCGAAGCGCTCCGAAGGACGCTGCTTGAGCCACCAGTCCGTCAGCGGGAATCCGTCGACGACGCGGAGCCGCTCGAAGGGATGGTAGAAGTGCTTGCCCTGCTCGGCCCAGTTCTCGAAGCGAATGCCCAGTTTGTAGGTGGCGTTGCACGCCGGCATCCAGTCGGTTTCCTTGAGTCCCAGGTACTCGAAGAAATGGCGCACGGTGCTGAAAGTGGCCTCGCCCACGCCGATGGTGGGCACCCGGTCGGATTCCACGACGGTGACCGATATTCGGTCGCCGAACGCGGCCTTGAGATAACTGGCGCTCATCCAGCCGGACGTGCCGCCGCCCACTACTACAACCCTGTTGACCATGCTCGTCGCCTTCCTGTTGTTTTCCGGTCGGGTTTCAGTCACGCGGCACGCCGCGCAGCGAATCGGGCAGACGGTCGAGGTTCACCATGTTGCACCAGGTGCTCGCCGGCTCACTGATGTCGTGGAGCGCGCCGTATTCCTCGCCCGCCTTGGTCAGCATGAAATGCAGATCGCTGGCATGGCCGAGGAAGGTGAATCCGCCGTCGATCCGGTTCCGTACGCTTGCGGCGTCACGGCAGAGGGTCCCAAGGGGCACGCCGGCCTCGCGGCAGGCGTCGGCCACCGTGCGCACGGCGTCCTGGAACGCCGGCTCCTCGCTCCAGAACTTCGCCGGCAGGCCGAGCGACAGATGGAGGTCGTTGGGGCCGATGAAGACCAGGTCGATGCCCTCGACGGCGAGGATCTCCTTGATGTTCGCCAGGCCCTCGGTGGTCTCGATCTGGACGCCGACGAGAATCTCGTCGTTGGCCTCGGCGATGTAACCGGGGCCGCTCGTGGCGAAGCCGACGTGCGGCACCATGCCGCCGCCACCGCGCTCGCCCTTGGGCGGGAAGCGGGCGAAGCGCACCGCGTCCGCCGCCTCCTTCGCGGAGTTGACCATCGGCACGATCACACCCTGGGCGCCCGCGTCGAGCGCGTGCTTGATGTGGTCGACCGTGCCCGCCGCGACCCGCGCGATCGGGGTGATCTCGCCGCCGCTCAGGTCGGCGATCACGCCGAAGATGTGGCTGGCGGTGGTGTGGTCGATGGGCGTGTGCTCGAAGTCCACGAGCATCCAGCGGAACGAGCCCTGCGCGACCAGGAGTCTGGTCGAGTTCACGTTCTGCAGCTGGAGCCAGGTGCCGACCGCAGGGCTGCCCTGGCGGATCAGCTCAAGCGTCTTGTTCTTGCGCATCAGCCTGTGTCCTCTTCCGGTTGTTCACGTGCAGGCCATGGTTGATAAGGAATTCTTCGATCCGCTCGGTGATCGACGTGAATATCGACTGCATCGTCTCCTGATCGGATCGTTCTGTCTTCATCAGTTCACCGAACAGAATCGCCGCGCCCGCATTGGACACCCATTCCGGAATGATGGTGATGCCCTGCCGGTTCCAGTGCGCACGGACTTCGTCGGTTGCGAAGGCATTGTTGGCCCCGCAGACCACCACCTGCCCGGAACTCTTCACGAACTCCTGCATGACCGCGTCGGTGAGTGCGTACCGGGTCGCGCAGGGTGTGAGGACTTCGGGTGCGGCGGCGGCGACGAAATCGACGAGCAATTCCTCGTCCGGCTGGTCGGCACCTCGCGGAACCCATTTCCATCCGCGGAGCGGGCTGTCCCGTACGAGATCGCCGAAGGGCTTCTCGCCGCCCTGGTCGGCGGCCCGGCGGCGGAGCAGCTCCTCGACGTCGATCCCGTCGGGGTCGATCAGGAAGCCGTCCTTCTCGCAGATGCCCGTGACGAGGCCGATGCCGCGCGAGGTGAGCGAGTGCGCCGCGTTCGATCCGACGCTGCCGAACCCCTGGATGGCGACGCGCGGTGTGCCGCCGGCCGACAGGCGGATCGCCTCGGCGACGGAGTGTCCCGTGGCGGCCTCGTCGACCGTGGCGTGGTCGTTCCAGGGCAGCGCGAGGCGCTGCGGGACGACCTGCGCCTGCGAGGGGATTCCGGCGTACCGGGCCAGGGTGTGGGCCATCGCGACGAACGCCGTCGGCAGGGCGAGATCCTCCCGCGCGATGCGCTCGATCGCCTCCCTGCTGGTGTAGAGGTCGGCCCCGGTGCTCCACTCCTCCGCGATGACGTCACGGTGCGCGATCATGAACCGGCGCAGGACGCCCTCGGCCTCCGGTGCCGTGGGGTCGAACCG
The DNA here is from genome assembly GCF_042740015.1 of Streptomyces sp. NPDC059037. Classification (NCBI taxonomy): domain Bacteria; kingdom Bacillati; phylum Actinomycetota; class Actinomycetes; order Kitasatosporales; family Streptomycetaceae; genus Streptomyces; species Streptomyces sp. NPDC059037. Next base: position 13,640 of record NZ_JBHYIG010000212.1, on the reverse strand, counting down.
GATTCCGCCCTTGCCGCCGCCGAACCGCGGGCGCTGCAAGGTGTTCTTCAGGGTCATGGTCGCCGCGAGATCGGCCACTTCCGACAGCGTGACGTTCGGGTGCATGAAGAGGCCCCCGCCGGAGACCCCTCCCTCCAGGCTGTGGATGACGAGCCAGCCCTGTGCCTCGGTCTCGTCGTCCCGCCAGTGGAACACCTTCGCGAAGCGTTGAGTCGTGCTCACGTCGTGATTCACCCTCCGGTCGGCTGCTGCTGTGCGATCGCCCCGGGTGCGCGGCGTTCGCCTGAGTAGATGTCGAGTGCTTCCTGGTAGCTGGGGCTGACGAAGTTGACCAGGGCGGGCAGTGGGGGCACGCCGGAACGGCCGGGGGCCGGTCCGGTGCCGCTCAGCTCCGCGTAGTTGGCCAGCGAGAGGGCCGAAGCGGCCTCGTGCTCCGGTACGCGTTCGCGCTGGAACTCGGCAAGGACCGCGCCCTGGTCCTCCGGCCATTTCTCCAGGAGCCGCTCCAGGACGGCGCAGTCCTCCAGGCCGAGGTTGACGCCCTGTCCGAGGAACGGCGCGACGGTGTGCGCGGCGTCGCCGAGCAGCAGGACCGAGCCGTCGTGGACCACCGGGGAGCAGGTCACGACGGAGATCGAACTCACCGGCGCCCGCGAGGGATCGGGCTCGGCGAGGCGGATCCGGTCGGCCTCATCGGGGAAGTCGCGCCGCAGGACGGCGAGCACGGCCTCGTCCGTATCGAGGTCGGCGAAGGTCAGCGCGCCGTCCCGCGGCAGTACGAGCGTGCAGCGCAGGGAGCCGTCGCGGTTCGGCAGGCCCACCATGAAGTAGCCGTCGCGGGGCCAGATGTGGATGGCCGACGAGGGCCGCGGGTCGGCACCTTCGCCGCCTTCGGCGAGGATCGTGACCTCCCGGTACTCGGCCCCCACCTGCTGCTGCCGGCTCTGGGTGAGACCCTGCTCGGCGAGGTGCCGGCGGACCGCGGAGTGGGTCCCGTCGGCGCCGACGAGCAGGTCGTAGTCGGCGTGCCGCGCCTGGCCCGACCGGTCGACGAAGGAGACCCGCCGGGCGCCGAAGTCGACGCCCGTGCACTCCGTTTCGAAGGTGAACCGGACCACGGGCGCGGCGTCCGCGTTCTTCATCAGCAGCAGGTTCAGGTCGTTGCGGTCGATCGACAGGGTCTGCCAGTCGTCACGTCCGTAGCCCGCGACGCTGACCTCGCCGTCCAGGCCGTGCCGCGCGCGGCTGTCCATCGGCACCACGAGCCCGGCCAGTTCGGCGCGGGAGCACTTGCCGTCAAGGGCGTCGACGCCCCTGGGGGACAGCGAGAGGTTGATCGTGCGGCCGTCGTAGCGCAGTCCGCTCGCCACGTAGTGCGGGCGCTTCTCGTACACCTCGACGGTGTAGCCGCGTGCCGCGAGGATCTGGGCGGCGAGACAGCCCACCGGTCCCGCGCCGACCACCACCGCCCTGCGGGCGGGCATGCGTGTATTCGTCAATGAAGACAATGTGAGGTCACCAAGCTCTTCTGTCCGACGTCCGCCGGATTCTCAGGCGGAGCTTTTGGATCCGGGGTTTGATCGGACTGAGAATGAATGTCCGGAAGAAAACACAGAAGCGGATGTGTACGGAACTCCGCCCGGCCCGGACACGAAATGCTGATAGAACCCGGCTAAGGTCGTCATCCGCCTCTCGGAACTCATTCTCACCAACGTCTCGACCCTAACCCGACACCTTCTTCCGCCGGTGCGTTCGACCGTGAAGAGAGCGTGGGATCGCCTCGCCGGAGAGGCCTCGATATAGCCGCCGAGTCGCGCGTTCGACTGCGGCTGATACCCGGTTGAACGACACGGGCCGATTCAGCCCGCGCGGCTGGGGCAATTGCCGGTGCCCGGCACGCTGCTCGGCCCGCCAGCGGCCTCGTCCTCGGCCGGATCCAGGCCGTCTTCGCCCTCTCTGGCGTGCGCTATGCCGTCCAGTGCGATGAGCAACTCCCGCCGCAGTCCGATCCGTTGGGCGAGCTGCCGGGCCTGCTGATGGTGCCCCTCGCCCAGGGCGCACTCGCCCCGGTCGCGGTGCACCGCGCCGATGACGTTGTGGACGAAGGCCGTGACGGCCGGACGGCTGAGACTGCGCAGGAGTTCGAGCGCGGCATGTCCGGCCACCAGCGCCTCGGCGTGCCTGCCCTGCCGGCGGTAGACGTCCGCGTACCGGGCGAGGACCGATGCCTGGCCGTACGGCGTCGCATAGCGCCGGGCCAGCACGGATGCCTCGGCGAGGCGCTCAAGGGCGACTTCGTACGCGCCGCCCTCGGCATGCGCGGTGGCCTCGCCGGTGAGACCGACGATCTCGCCGTACGGGTCGCCGATCCGCCTGCTGTTGAGGATCATCAGCCGGCTGGTCTGCAGCGCCTCGCCGTGCCGGCCGAGGGCGAACTGGGCCTCGCCCAGGGAGGCGAGGGCCGCGCCCTCCTCCCTGCGCGCGCCCGCCCGGCTGAAGATCACCAGGGACCGGTGCAGAAACAGGATGGCGTTCTCGTACTGACCCATCGTGTTGTAGAACATGCTGATCCTGCTGAGGCAGAACGCGACGGCAAGGCTGTCCCCCAGGCGCTCGGCGATGGCCAGCGCCTCCTGCGCGCACGCCAGGCCTTCCTTGACGCGCCCCAAGTACCAGTACGGCGTTGCCAGGTTCGTCAGCGCCTCGCCCTCCAGCTCCGCGTCGCCCATGCGGCGGGCGGCGGCCACGGCCCGGTGCAGCACGTCCAGTTCGTCCTCGGCGTGGCCGCGTACGCGCAGATAGGGGGTGAGCGTCTGCGGCAGCCTGGCCACATGCGCGTCGAAACCGGCCTCCTCCGCATGGACGAGCGCCGCCAGGAGGTTGGCCCGTTCCGTCTGGAACCAGGCGAGGGCGGCCTCCCGGTCCGGCAGCGGCGGCAGCACATCGGGACGGCGGGAGAGCTCGACGTCAAGACGCTCGCGGTCCGGCTGGATCACCGAAGCGGCCTCGTCGGCGGCGCACAGGTAGTAGTCGAGCAGCCTGGTCCGCGCGCGATGGGCCGTCGCGGAATCCACCTGCGCGACGTCACGGGCCAGTGAGCGCACCAGGTCGTGGAAGACATAGCGGCCCGGGGTGCGCTGGATGAGCAGCCGGGCGTCGAGCAGATCCTCCAGGAGCAACTCCGCTGATCCCAGCGGCAGTTCGGCGAGCGCGGCCACCGTGTGTCCGTCGAAGTCCGTGCCCGGGTGTACGCCGAGCAGCCCGAAGAGCTGCTGGTGGCGCGCGGGCATCGAGGCGCGCGACAGCTCGAGGACCGCGCGGACGCTGCGGTGCTCGGCCACCAGCTCGCCGAGCCGGGGCACTTCGCCCGCAAGGCGGCCGACCATGGAGGCGATCGTCCACTGGGGGCGGTTGCGCAGCCGGGACGCGGCGATCCGCAGGGCCAGCGGGAGCTGCCCGCACAGGGCGACGAGCTCCGCCGCGGGCTCCGGTTCGGCGAGCACCCGCTCACGGCCGAGCACCCCGCTCAGGAGCGCGAGCCCGTCGGCCGGTGTCGGCAGGGGCAGCGGCAGCGGCACCGCCCCGTCGAGCCCGGCGAGGCGGGAGCGGCTGGTGACAAGGACCAGGCAGCCGGGGCCGCCGGGCATCAGCGGGCGCACCTGGTGCGAGGTCGCGGCGTTGTCGAACAGGAGCAGCAGCCGCCGCCCCGCGGTCATGCCGCGCCACAGGCTCTCCCGGTCCGCGAGGTCGTCCGGGATGCGCTCCCCCGGCACTCCGATCGCCCGGAGCAGGGTGGCGAGTGCGGTGCGCGGCGCCACCGGTTCGAAGCCCGGGGTGAAGCCGTGCAGGTCGAGGAAGAGCTGGCCGTCGGGGAAGCGTCCTGCCAGGCGGTGTCCGGCGTGCACGGCCAGGGTGCTCTTGCCGCTGCCGCCCATCCCGTCGATGGTGATGACCTTCGTGGGCTCGTCGACGCCGTCCGGGACATTGGAGAGCAGCCACCGCATCTCCGCCTGCCGGCCGGTGAAGTCGGACAGGTCGTGCGGCAGGGACCGCGGTTCCTTGAGCGGCGCCTCGGAGATCGGCGGCCGCGGGGCCTGGGGCGCCGGGTCGTAGAGGTCGGGTTCGTTGCGCAGGATCTGCTGGTGGCGCAGGTCGGCCTCGGGCCCGGGGTCGATGCCGAGCTGTTCGGCCAGAATCGTACGCAGGTCGTGGTAGACGCGCAGTGCGTCGGCCTGCCGGCCCACCCGGTAGAGCGCCACCATCAGCAGGGCGCTCAGGGACTCCCGCAGCGGATGCTCGGCGACCAGGTTCCGCAGCTCGCCCACCGCGTCGTGTGCGCGGCCCTGTTCGACGCGCAGCTCAAGGAGCCGCTCGCGCGCGCCGAGGAGCCGCTCCTCCACCGCGGTCGCGGCGGACTCAAGTAACGGGGTGCGGCTGTCCGGGAGCACGCGCCCCCGGTGCAGGCTCAGGGCCGCTTCCAGGACGGCGACCTCGTCGTCGATGTCCTCGCAACGGCGCGCGAGGGCCAGGTACTTGTCGAAGCGGGTGAGGTCGAGCTGATCGTCATCGACGACGATCCGGTATCCGGGGCCATCGGTGATCAGGAAGTGCTGCCCGCCCGGAATGCGGGAGCGCAGGTCGGCGACGACCTTGCGGATCTGGTGCTCCGCCGTCGCGGGCGGTGCCCACTCCCACACGGCGTCCACGAGCCTGGACATCGGAACGATCCGGTTGGCCTCGAGCAGCAGAGCGGCCAGCACACCGTGCGACCGCTGGCCGCCAAGGCGCAGCTTCTCTTCTCCGTCCCACACCTCGAGCGTCCCCAGGACACCGAACCGGACGGCACCCCCCCGTGCGGCCATCATGGTTGATCACCCTACGGGAAGGGCGCGGCCCGGGAGGATGAAGGTCGAACAACCAACTGGCCTGCTGTTCAACGCTGTTGGGGCCGCTCCGGGCTGAACTTGAACGTCCTTGACGGAAAAGCCGGCCGCCAAGAATACTCGGCCATCGTCGGTGATCTGCGCCCAGCCGTGGACGGCCATTCTCGCCTCCACGCCGCATGGGCATCCCGGGCGGGCACGCGCTTCGTTCAACGCCCCGACCCTCCGGCCGACACCTCCGCAGCGCTCCCGTCCACCTCCGCACCGAGGTCGACGCGGCATGCGCCACCGCCCTACGCAAGATCGCCGAAAGCCGGGAGAATCTCTCATGAAGGCACTGGTGCTTTCGGGCGGGTCCGGGACTCGCCTCAGGCCGTTCAGCCACTCCATGCCCAAGCAGCTCATCCCCATCGCCAACAAGCCCGTGCTCGCCTATGTCCTGGAGAACATCCGCGACCTGGGCGTGACCGAGATCGGGATCGTGACCGGCGATCGCGGCGACCAGATAGCCGCGGCCATCGGTGACGGTTCCCGGTTCGGCGTCCGCATCACCTATCTGCGCCAGGACGCGCCCCGGGGTCTCGCGCACGCCGTCACGACGGCACGCGACTTCCTCGGCGACGACGACTTCGTGATGTACCTCGGGGACAACATGCTGCCGTCGGGGATCGCGGACGCCGCCGCCAGATTCCGTGCCCGCCGCCCCGCCGCCCAGATCCTGGTCCACAAGGTGCCCGACCCGCGCGCCTTCGGTGTGGCCCAACTCGACGAGGACGGAAGGGTGTTGGCGCTCGTCGAGAAGCCGCAGGAGCCGTGCAGCGATCTCGCGCTGATCGGCGTCTACTTCTTCACCTCTGTCATCCACGACGCGATCGCCGCCATCGTGCCGAGCCCGCGCGGCGAGCTGGAGATCACCGACGCCGTCCAGGAGCTCGTCGGGCGCGGCACCCCGGTCCAGGCGATCGAGTACGACGGCTACTGGAAGGACACCGGCGACGTCGAGGAGGTCCTCGAGTGCCACCGCAAGGTGCTCGAAGGCCTGCGGCCCGACACCGGCGACGCGGACGTGGTCGACAGCGAACTGATCGGCGCCGTCGTCCTGGAGAGCGGCGCCCGCGTGGTGCGCTCCCGCATCGAGGGGCCCGTCGTCATCGGCGCGGGCACCCTCGTCGAGGACAGCAGCATCGGGCCCTGCACCTCGGTCGGCAGCGGCTGCGTACTGCGCGACACCGGGCTTCGCGACTCCATCGTCCTGGACGGTTCGAGCGTCACCGGCGTGCGCGGCATCGGGGGTTCGCTGATCGGGCGTGCCGCGTCGGTGACCGCCGCGGACAAGGGCCCGCGCCACCGGATCGTCATCGGCGACCACGCCGGGGTCGAGGTGGCCGTCTGATGCCTTCGCCGAACTCACGACGACCCACTCAAGAAGGCAGGACGGCATGAGGATCCTGGTGACCGGCGCGGCCGGATTCATCGGCTCGCACTTCGTACGCACTCTCCTGAACGACGGCTACGCCGGCTGGGAGGGCGCCCGGGTGACCGCCCTCGACGCCCTCTCCTATGCGGGAAACCGCGACAACCTCCCCCCGCACGACCCGCGTCTGGACTTCGTCCACGGCGACATCTGCGACCGGGACACCCTGATGGACGTGCTCCCCGGGCATGACGCGGTGGTGCACTTCGCCGCCGAGTCGCACGTGGACCGCTCCGTGGAGTCCGGCGCCCCGTTCGTCCGCACCAACGTGGGCGGCACCCAGAACCTCCTCGAGGCCTGCATCGCCACCAAGGTCGAGCGGGTCGTGCACGTGTCGACGGACGAGGTGTACGGCTCCATCGCCGAGGGCTCCTGGACCGAGGAGTGGCCCTTGCGGCCCAACTCCCCGTACGCGGCGTCGAAGGCTGCCTCCGACCTGATCGCCCGCGCGTACTGGCACACCCACGGCCTGGACCTGTCGATCACGCGGTGCTCCAACAACTACGGGCCTCACCAGCATCCGGAGAAACTCGTCCCGCTCTTCGTCACCAATCTCCTGGAGGGCCTGCCGGTGCCGGTGTACGGGGACGGCCTGAACGTGCGGGAGTGGCTGCACGTCGACGACCACTGCCGGGCCGTGCACCTCGTGCTCCAGGGCGGCAGGGCCGGCGAGATCTACAACGTCGGGGGCGGCGACGAACGCACCAACCTCGCGGTGACGGACCTGCTGCTCGACCTGTGCGGCGCCGACCGCTCCGCCATCCGGCACGTCACGGACCGCAAGGGCCACGACGCCCGCTACGCCCTGGACGACACCAAGATCCGCGAGGAGCTCGGGTACGCCCCGCGCATCGCCTTCGAGGAGGGCATGGCGGCCACCGTCGACTGGTACCGCGGGAATCCGGCCTGGTGGAAAGCGTCCAAGTACGGCGATCCGGAAGGCAGCTGACATGGCCCACACGCAAGGAGAGGGCGATCCCATGGGTCAGCGCAAGGAGCTCATCCTGGAGTCGGTGCGCAAGTACCACCAGGAGGCCCAGGACCTGAAGCCGTTCGTCCCTGGCGTCACCGAGATCTGGCCGTCCGGCGCCGTCCTGGCGGCCGAGGACCGGGAAGCTCTGGTGGAGGCCGCGCTGGAGATGCGGATCGCGGCGGGGCGCAGCTCCCGCAAGTTCGAGTCGTCCTTCGCCCGTTGGATGGGCCGGCGCAAGGCGCATCTGGTCAACTCCGGTTCGTCCGCGAACCTGTTGTCGGTGGCCGCCCTGATGTCGCCGCAGCTGGAGGAGAGCCGGCTGCGGCCCGGCGACGAGGTCATCACGGTCGCCGCGGGCTTCCCGACCACCGTGAACCCGATCCTGCAGAACGGTCTGGTCCCGGTCTTCGTCGACGTGGACCTCGGCACGTACAACACCACGGCGGACCGGGTGCGCCAGGCGATCGGCCCCCGGACCCGGGCCATCCTCATCGCCCACGCGCTCGGCAACCCCTTCGAGGCCGCCGAGCTCGCCCAACTCGCCGAAGAGCGCGACCTGTTCCTCATCGAGGACAACTGCGACGCGGTCGGCTCGCTGCACCACGGGCAGCTCACCGGCACCTTCGGGGATCTGTCCACCGTCAGCTTCTACCCGGCGCACCATCTGACGACCGGCGAGGGCGGCTGCGTACTGACCTCGAACCTCGTCCTCGCGCGCCTCGTCGAGTCACTGCGCGACTGGGGGCGCGACTGCTGGTGCGAGCCCGGGGAGACCAACCGCTGCCTCAAGCGGTTCGACTACCAGATGGGGACGCTGCCGGCCGGCTACGACCACAAGTACATTTTCTCGCACGTCGGTTACAACCTGAAGGGCACCGACCTCCAGGCGGCCCTGGGTCTGAGCCAGCTCGGCCGGCTCGACGAGTTCTGCGCCGCGCGGCGCCGCAACTGGCGCCAGCTGCGCGACGGCCTGGACGGCGTGCCCCATCTGGTGCTGCCGCGCGCCACCGAGGGATCCGACCCGAGCTGGTTCGGCTTCGCCCTCACCGTCGAACCCGACGCGCCGTACAGCCGTGCCGAGCTGGTCGACTTCCTGGAAGGCCGGAAGATCGGCACCCGGCGCCTCTTCGCGGGCAACCTCACCCGCCACCCCGCCTACATCGGCACGCGGCACCGCATCTCGGGGGACCTCATCAACAGCGATATCATCACAGAACAGACGTTCTGGATCGGCGTCTACCCCGGTCTGACCGAGGAGATGCTCGCGTACGTCGTCCAGTCGATCCGGGAGTTCACCGCGGCGCACGGCTGACCCGCGACCACACGACCACGCGACCCGCGCAGGCTCCATGCCGCGCTCCATCTGCCAGGGACGTCAGGAGTCCTCCCCATGCAATCCCTACAGATTTCCGGCCCGCGCCTGGTCCGGCGGATCGACCACACCCTCGCCGACCGCCTCGCCCTCTCGACGGCATCGGCGGGCACGATGCTGCCCACGGACGAGTTCGCGCACTGGCTCGGCGGGCGGCGCGCCGCGCACGCCTTCCGGACCGAGCGCATCCCGTTCGCCGCGCTCGACGCCTGGACGTTCCAGGAGGGTACGGGCAATCTCGTGCACCGCAGCGGCCGTTTCTTCAGCGTGGAAGGGCTGCACGTCACGGTGTCCGGCGACGAGGGCACCGAACAGTGGCACCAGCCGATCATCCGGCAGCCCGAGGTCGGCATCCTCGGCATCCTGGCCAAGGAGTTCGACGGAGTCCTGCACTTCCTCATGCAGGCCAAGATGGAGCCGGGCAACCCGAACCTGCTCCAGCTCTCCCCCACCGTCCAGGCCACCCGCAGCAACTACACCAAGGTGCACCAGGGTTCGGACGTGCGGTACCTGGAGTACTTCACTCGGCCCGACCGGGGCCGGGTGCTCACCGACGTGCTGCAGTCGGAGCACGGTTCCTGGTTCTACCGCAAGAGCAACCGCAATGTGATCGTCGAGGCCATCGGCGACGTCCCGGACCACGAGGACTTCTGCTGGCTCAGCCTGGGCCAGCTCAATGAGCTGCTGCGGTGGGACAACGTCGTCAACATGGACTCGCGCACCGTGCTCGCCTGCATGCCGGGCGGCGCGGGCGCGCAGGGCAGTGCGCTGCACCCGGACGCCGACCTGATGTCCTGGTTCTGCTCGGAGCGCAGTCGGCATGTCGTCACCGCGGAGCGGGGCGCGCTGCGCGACGTTCCCGGCTGGGAGTGCTCGGAGTGGGCGATATCCCATGCCGAGCAGCGGTTCTTCCGGGTGGTGGCGCTGTCGGTGGAGGCCGGCAACCGTGAGGTGGCGCGCTGGACGCAGCCGCTGTTCGAGCCCGTGGACACCGGGGAGATCGCGTTCGTGGCCCGCCGGTTCGACGGCGTGCTGCATGTGCTTGTGGCGGCCCGTGTCGAGGGCGGGTTCCTCGACACCGTCGAGCTCGGGCCCACGGTGCAGTGCATCCCCGGCAACGTGGCGCACCTGCCCGAGGAGCAGCGCCCCGCGTTCCTCGGCACCGTCGTCACCGCCACCGCGTCCGATGTGCTCTACGAGGCGGTGCACTCCGAGGAGGGCGGGCGGTTCCTCAACGCCGAGAGCCGCTACCGCGTCGTCCTCGCCGACGAGACCCAGGCGCCGACGGATCCCCCGGCCGGGTTCCACTGGGTGACGCCCGATCAGCTGGCGTCGCTCGTGCAGCACGGGCACTACCTCAACGTGCAGGCACGCACGTTGCTCGCCTGCCTCCGCACGATCGCTCCCACCGCATGACCGCCGCCCCCACCGGGGCGGCTCCGCTACGGGTCGGTGTGCTCGGCTGCGCCTCCGTCGCCCGGCGACGTCTGATGCCCGCTCTGGCGGCCCTGCCCGAGACCGAGTTGACGGCGGTCGCCAGCAGGGACGCGGGCCGCGCACGGGAGTTCGCGGCCCTGCACGGCTGCCGGCCCGTGCACGGGTACGCGGCGCTGCTCGCCCGCGACGACATCGACGCGGTGTACATCCCGCTGCCCGCCGCCCTGCACGGGGAGTGGATCGCCGCGGCGCTGCGTGCGGGCAAGCATGTCCTCGCGGAGAAGCCGCTGACCACGAGTGCGCACCGGACCGCGCAGCTGCTCGCCGATGCCCACGACCGCCGCCTGGTGCTCATGGAGAACGTGATGTTCCTCCACCACGGCCAGCACGCGGCGGTGCGCGGCCTGCTGCACACCGAGCGGGCCATCGGTGAACCACGGTTCCTGCGTGCGGTGTTCGCCGTGCCGCCGCGGCCCGCCGACGACATCCGGTACCGGGCGGACCTGGGGGGCGGGGCGCTGTGGGACGTGGGCGTCTACCCCGTGCGAGCCGCGCTGCATCTGCTCGGTGACGGACTGACCGTGTGCGGGGCGGCCCTGTCGCGGGCCGCCGGGTACGAGGTCGACACCTCCGGTGCCGCGCTGCTGCGCACGTCGACCGGGGTCTTCGCCCACCTGTCGTTCGGCCTGGAGCAAGCGTACGCCTCGACGTACGAACTCTGGGGCAGCGAGGGCCGCATCGTCCTGGACCATGCGTTCACCCCGCCCGCGGACCATCGCCCGCTGGTGCGTCTGCAGCGCGCCTCCGGCACCGAAGAGATACGGCTCGACGCGGAGGACCAGGTCGCGGGCACGGTGCGCGCGTGGGTGGCGGCGGTGCGTTCAGGGACCACGCCGGACATCGGCACGCTGAGGCAGGCCGAACTCCTCGACGAGATCAGGCGGCACGCCGGCGGCTGAAACTGCGTCAGCTGCCCTTCCCCGCCTCTCCGTTACTCCCTCCTTCCCCCCACACACAGTCTCGGCCGCCGCACGTCCGCGGCAGGTCACCCCACCCGGAAGGAACCAGCACACCCATGTCTCTTCCCGAGCCATTGCCCCTGTACGGCCCCGAGTACAAGACCGACCCCTATCCGCTTTACGGCAAGCTGCGCGACGAGGGACCCGTGCACCGGGTGCACTTCCCCAGCGGCGTCGACGCATGGCTGGTCACCGGCTACGCGGCGGCCCACCAGGCGCTCAACGACGACCGTCTGGGCAAGAACCACGACCTCGGCAACGACGCCTGGCGCTCGCGCGCGGCGATCATGCCCGAGCCGCAGCACTCGCAGCTCCAGGCGCATCTGCTGCACCAGGACCCGCCGAAGCACACCGTGATGCGGCGCCTGGTCACCGAGGCCTTCGCGCCGCGCGCCATGGAGCGGATGCGCGGCCGGATCGAGGAGATCGCGGCGGAGCTGCTCGACGCGGCGGTCGGCCGCCCCGGCGCGGACGCGCCGGTGAGCGGTGTCGTCGACGTGGTCGACGCGTTCGCCGCCCACTTCCCCTTCCGGGTGCTCGCCGAGGTCATCGGCCTTCCGGCCGACCTCGCGCGGCGCTTCGACCGCGACTGGGGAAAGGTCGTGCAGCCTGTCGGTCCTTCCGACCCCGGGCGCCCCGCCTACGAGGGCCGGCTGCGCGGTCTGCAGGCCTATATCGCGGAGGTGACGCAGGAGAAGCTCCGCAATCCCGGCGACGACCTGCTCACCTCGCTGGTCACGGCGCGCGACGAGGGCACGATCAGCAAGGAGGAGACCGACTCGATCGTCTTCCAGCTCCTGGTCGCGGGACAGGAACCGGTCACCAACCAGATCACCACCTCGCTCATCGCCCTGCTGCGCAACCCCGAGCAACTCCGGCGCCTGCGCGCCGCGTTCGACGGATCGGGCGATGACGACCCGGGCCTGCCGGCGCGTGCAGTGGAGGAACTCCTCCGCTACGACAGCGCGTTCGAGCTGACCACCTGGCGGTTCTTCGCCGAGGACTCGGACCTGCACGGCACGTCCATCCCGGCCGGCGACTCGGTGATCGTCTCGCTGAGCGCCGCCAACCGCGATCCGGAGCGCTTCCCCGACGCCGACACCCTCGACCTCGACCGCAGCCCCAACCCGCATCTGGCCTTCGGCCACGGCATCCACTTCTGCCCCGGCGCCTCACTGGCCCGTATCGAACTCCAGGTCGCCATCAAGGCGTTGCTGACCCGGCTGCCGCAGTTGCGGTTCGCCGTCGACGACGCCTCGCTGGTCTGGATCTCCGCCGTCCTGGCGCGCGGCGTCAACGAACTCCCGGTCGCCTACGGGCCGCAGGATCCGCCGCCCGCCGCCTCCGGCTGCCCGGTGCGGCATTGACCGGATCCGCACCGCTCCTCTCAGCCAGCACACAAGCCCCAGAAAGCGAGCACACAGTGTCCTCTGCCCCCTCTTCCGCCTCCTCTTCCCTCTTCGAGTCCGAATCCGCCGAGACCCGGCAGATCACCCACGAGATCCTGTCCCTGCTGCTTCCGCACCGGCGTACCGTCGAGGCCGACGCCGAGCTCGACACCACCGACGCGTTCCCCGAACAGCTCCTTCAGATATCGGGGCTCGTCGGCCGAGGTGAACCGGTGCTGTTCACCCTGCCGGGCTTCCCGTGCAAATCTCCCAACACCGCGAAGGTCTTCAACCACCTGCCGGACCAGGGCGAGTTGCTCGCCCTGCGCTTCCTGGACTCGCTGTGCGCCCGGATCGGGAAGGTGTACGCACCGGGCGCCCGCGTCCTGATCTGCTCCGACGGGCACATCTTCGGCGATGTCATCGGCGTCCCCGACGAGCACATCGACGCCTACGGCGACGCGTTGCGCTCCATGATCAGCAGCGAGGGAATGGCCGAGCACCTGGCCACCTTCGACCTGCGTGACGTGTACGGCACGACGCTGTCGTACGACGAGAAGCGCATGGCCACCACCGACCGCTACGCGCCGACGATCGAGGACCTGCGGGCCGAGGTCAAGGTCGACGACTCGACGCTGCGGATGTATCGCGGCATCACCCGCTTCATGGTCGAGGACACCGCCGGCTGGGAGGGCACCAAGTCGGCCCTGCAGCGCGATGCCCGGAAGCGCGCCTACGAGGTCATCCGGCGCAGCCGGGCCTGGGGCGAGCTGATCGCCGAGCACCACCCCCGTACGGTGCGTCTCTCCATCCACCCGCAGAACCGCGGCGAGGCCAAGTTCGGCATCCGGCTGCTCGGCGCGGCCGACGCCTGGACCACGCCGTGGCATTCGGTGCCGCTGCGCAGGGCCGACGGCGGCTGGGAGCTGATGCACCGCACGGAGGCGGAGCAGATCGGCCGTGAGGTCCAGCGGGACGGGCGCCCGAGCCACTTCGAGGCCCTCGACGGCTCCGACGACGTGGCCGTCGCCGTGTAGTAGCGCGACACTTCCTCCCGACAACAGCGAGCGGGTGCCCTGTTCACCGTGGTGAAC
>NZ_JBHYIG010000211.1:614-17187 GCF_042740015.1 Streptomyces sp. NPDC059037 | reverse complement strand
TCTCGGGCCTTTGGGTGTGGGCGGGCGTGCTCGCCTCCCTCGCGGGTCTGACCCGCCCGGTGGGCGCCGCGGTGGTCGCCGCGATCTGGGTGACGGCCGCCGTCCGCGTCCACCGGGAGCGGCGGGCCGACGCGCGGATGATCCTCGGAGTGCTGCTGGCGCCGCTCGGCGCCGCGGGATATGTGCTCTGGGTCGGCCACCGCACCGGCGACGGCCTCTTCGGCTATCTCGACGTCCAGGCCGGGTGGGGCAACGGCTTCGACTTCGGTTACGCCTTCGCCCGCTTCATCGGCGACAAGTTCACCGGCTTCCCCGCGGCCCTGGCCGGCGTCGGCCTGATCATCGGGGTCGCCCTGCTGATCTGGCTGTACGTCATCGGCGTACGCCAGAAGCAGCCACTGCCGCTTCTCGTCTACACGGGCATCGTCGTCGCGCTCGCCCTGTGCGCGGCCGGCTACTTCGGCTCGAAGCCGCGCCTCCTGCTGCCCGCGTTCCCGCTGCTCCTGCCGCTCGCGGTGGCCCTCGCCCGGCTGCGTACGTCCAGGTCGGCGCTGGTGCTCGGGGGTGTGGCCATGGCGAGCGCGGTGTACGGGGCGTTCTGGCTCAACGGCTCGGGACCTCCATGATCATCAACTCGCCCCTCCCGTGATCGAGGGGAAAATTCCGGACCAGGTCCCGGTGAACGAATAAATAAGCGCCATAAAACTGCTGCGATAATGATCAAAGAATTGGGTAAGGAGATCGTCGCGGAATAGGGAAAGGCGGGGAATAAGTCCCCGTCTGAGATCAATGCCACATCACATCGTCATCACAAAGCCACTGATTCGGCCTAGTTCCGCACTCACTCGCTGTAACGTCGATTGAGTGCGTACCGAACGAAACCTCACCCGTCTGGATCGGGTCTTCGCCCGGCTAGACCGTGAGCCGGAGCGACCGGCCGGCCTCGATGTGCCGAGGATGAGCAGGCACCGGATCGTGCTCTTCAGCGCGACCCTGGCCTTCTACCTCGCCATCGTGGTCGCCGTGCTGACCACTTCTTGGCTGGTGCGGTTCGACTGGCAGGTCATGTTCTTCCGGCCCTATCAGCAGTGGCCCGAGATCCACGCGTTCCTCGACTACTGGGTCGTCCTCGGCCAGCGCGGCCCGACCGCCGTGATGGTCGCGGCCTGGCTGGGCTGGCGCTCCTGGCGGCAGCACACCATCCGCCCGCTCCTGATGTTCGGCGCCTCCCTGCTGCTGCTCAACGTCACCGTCGGCGCGGCCAAGATCGGCATGGGCAGACTCGGCCCGCACTACGCCACCACGATCGGCGCCCACGAGATGGGGCTCGGCGGCGATATATTCCCCAGCGGCCACACCGCCAACGCGGTCGTGACCTGGGGAATCCTGGCCTACCTCGCCTCCACCCCGGTCACCCGCCGCTATCTGTCGGCGCTCTCCGCCGTGGTCTCCCTCAGCGTGGGTCTGACCACCGTCTACCTCGGTACGCACTGGCTGAGCGATGTGCTGCTCGGCTGGGCCGCCGGTCTGCTCATCCTGCTCGCCCTGCCCTGGGTGGAGCCGCTGATCGCCCGGATCGAGGGCTGGATCTTCGCCCTGCGGGAGAGCTGGCGCCAGCGCCGCACCGGTGCGCAGGCCCCGGCCACCCCGCTGCCCGTGCCGCGGCCCGGTGCGCCGGTCGACGAGCCGCAGGTCCTCGAGCCGGTCGGCGCCGCGCGCCCCGCCCGCGCCCCGGCCTATCTCGCGCCGGGACCGCACACACCGCGCTCCGAGCGCAGCCCGGTCACCCCGGCGGGCAGCCGCCGCCCGCCGCACTCCGAGCGAGGCTCGCGCCCCGCATCGTCGGCCCGCCCGATGGCGGGCGGTCCGACCTCCTAGCAGCGGGGACGGTACGCACAACCACACCCCCGCACGGCGAAGGCCCCGGTTCCCGCACAGGAGCCGGGGCCTTCGCCGTGCGCGCGGTCGGCCGGAAGCGGCCTTCAGCCCTTCCAGCAGCGGATCACGACGCCTTCCTTGACCTCGAAGTTGAGCCGCCCCGCGAGGTACTCCATGGTGATGATCGCGCCCGGCGGCAGCGACCTGACGGTGGACCAGCCACGCTCGCGGGCCTGCCGCTCGGCCCCGTCGGCGGCGAGGCCGACGTAGGCGTCCGGAGCGTCCTGGGGTTCGGCGGGAGGGGTCGGAATAGGTGCCATGGCCGCCACGTTAGGCGGCGCGGCCCCGCCGGGGAAGGCCGGGGCCGGACACCATGCGTCACCTATCCCACCCCTGTCACGCTTTTGTCACAGCATCACGACGCCCGTTTCACCCGAACTCCGTCACACGTACGGGCGGTTCCGTACGCGTCCGGAAGTGATTCATGGATTTCCCACAGGCTCCCCGAGACACTTCTGATACGGCGCGAATGGGGCGGCCAAAAGGTCGGCGAGTTGCCTTTACAGACCCTCCGCATTTCCGAATCGTGGGCGGTCCACAGGATGTGACACCGCATAGGGAATTCAGGATTCCGGCACAGCGGGCCGGTACGCCCTCTGTCGGAGTCGGGTGTGACGCGAGCATCATGGCGGGTGCTTCGGTCAGGCCCAGGACGCGACGGCGAAGGGGCAGGCGATGGGGACTGAGACCGCACAGGCGGCGGCACCACCGGTCCGGGAGAGGCATCTCGGCCGGGTTCTCGTGGACTGGCTGACCACCACCGACCACAAGAAGATCGGCCATCTGTACCTGATCACGTCGTTCGTGTTCTTCCTGGTCGCCGGCCTGATGGCGCTGATGATGCGGGCCGAGCTCGCCCGCCCCGGGCTGCAGCTGATGTCGAACAACGAGTTCAACCAGATGTTCACCCTGCACGGCACGATCATGCTGCTGCTCTTCGCGACCCCGACCTTCGCGGGCTTCGCCAACGAGATCATGCCGCTCCAGATCGGCGCGCCCGACGTCGCCTTCCCGCGCCTGAACATGCTCTCGTACTGGCTGTTCCTCTTCGGCGGCCTGATGGTGCTCGGCTCGCTGCTCGTGCCGAGCGGGCCCGCCGCCTTCGGCTGGTTCGCCTACGCCCCGCTCAACAGCCTGGAGCGGTCGCCGGGCATCGGCGCCGACCTGTGGATCATGGGGCTCGCGCTCTCCGGGTTCGGCACGATCCTCGGCTCGGTGAACTTCCTGACGACCATCATCGGGATGCGGGCGCCCGGCATGACGATGTTCCGGATGCCCATCTTCACCTGGAATGTACTGTTCACGTCGATCCTGGTGCTCATCGCGTTCCCGGTGCTCGCAGCCGCGCTGCTCGTCCTGGAGGCGGACCGGCGCTTCCACTCGATGGTGTTCGCCTCGGAGAACGGCGGTGCGCTGCTGTGGCAGCACCTCTTCTGGTTCTTCGGGCATCCCGAGGTCTACATCATCGCGCTGCCGTTCTTCGGCATCATCACGGAGATCATCCCGGTCTTCAGCCGGAAACCGATCTTCGGCTATGTGCCGCTGGTCGGCGCGACGATGGCCATCACCGGACTCTCGGTGGTCGTGTGGGCGCACCACATGTTCGCGACGGGCGCGGTCCTGCTGCCCTTCTTCTCCTTCATGTCCTTCCTGATCGCGGTGCCCACCGGGGTGAAGTTCTTCAACTGGACGGGGACCATGCTCAAGGGCTCACTGTCCTTCGAGACCCCGATGCTGTGGGCGATCGGCTTCCTGGTGAGCTTCCTCTTCGGCGGCCTGACGGGCGTCATCCTGGCCTCGCCGCCGCTGGACTTCCACGTCACCGACTCGTACTTCGTGGTGGCGCACTTCCACTACGTCGTCTTCGGCACCGTCGTCTTCGCGACCTTCGGCGGCTTCTACTTCTGGTGGCCGAAGCTCACCGGGAAGCTGCTCGACGAACGGCTCGGCAGGATCCACTTCTGGACGCTCTTCGTGGGCTTCCACACGACGTTCCTGGTGCAGCACTGGCTGGGCGCCGAGGGCATGCCGCGCCGTTACGCGGACTACCTGGCGGCGGACGGCTTCACCGCGCTCAACACCATCTCGTCGATCGGGGCGTTCCTGCTCGGCATGTCCACGCTGCCGTTCCTCTACAACCTCTGGAAGACGGCCAAGTACGGCAAGAAGGTCGAGGTCGACGACCCCTGGGGCTACGGCCGCTCCCTGGAGTGGGCGACCTCCTGCCCGGCACCGCGCCACAACTTCGTCACGCTGCCCCGGATCCGCTCGGAGTCCCCGGCGTTCGATCTGCACCATCCCGAGTACGCGGCGCTCAAGGCGCCGGACGCCCGGCCGCCGGCTCCGCGGACCGAGCCCCCCGGTCCAGGGCCCGGCTCAGCAGGTCCCGCGCCGAGCTGAGCCGGCCGGTGAGGTCGGCCGGCTCGACGACCTCGAACTCGAAGCCCATCAGGAGCACATGGATCACCATGACGTCCAGGCTCATGGCTCCCGTGCGCAGCAGACAGCTCCCCTCGCTCTCGGCCTCCAGCGTCCCGTCCGACGGGGTGATCCGCTCGGCCGCCGTCTCCAGGGGCACGAGCAGCCGGATCACCGCCTGTGCGGCGTACGCATGGGTGGAGACGCCCTTGGAGACGTACGCGGCGAGGTCGTCGGCGGGCGGGGTGCGCGGGGTGAAGCGCGGGCCGTGCGGCGGTCTGGGCTCGACGCGGTCCGCGCGGAACGTGCGCCAGTCGTCGCGGTCCACGTCCCAGGCGACCAGATACCAGCGCCGCTCGGTGCAGACGAGACGGTGCGGTTCGACGGTGCGGCGGCTCGAACCGCCGCCGTGGTCGCGGTAGTCGAAGCGCAGCCGCTCCGAGTCCCGGCAGGCGCCCGCGAGTTCGGTGAGGACCGCGGGGTCGACGGCCTGCTGCCGCCGCGGCCTGAGCATCGGCACGGTGAAGGCGTTCAGCGCGCCGACCCGGCGCCGCAGCCTGTCGGGCAGCACCTGTTCCAGCTTGGTCAGGGCGCGTACGGAGGTCTCACCGATGCCCTCGATGCCCTGCCCCGCTGCGGTGCGCAGGCCCACCGCCACCGCGACCGCCTCGTCGTCGTCCAGGAGCAGCGGCGGCAGCTGGGCGCCCGCCCCCAGTTGGTAGCCGCCGCCCGTGCCGGGGCTCGCGTTGACGGGGTAGCCGAGCTCGCGCAGCCGGTCCACGTCACGGCGGACGGTGCGCGGGGTGACGCCGAGCCGGTCGGCCAGGTCCGCCCCCGACCAGTCGCGGTGGGCCTGCAGCAGCGAGAGCAGGCGGAGCAGTCGTGCGGAGGTCTCCAACATGGGGGTGATTGTGCCCGGCATCCGTACAGCGGCTGTCCGCGACGAGGGCGCAGGAGGTCAGCCCCCGATCACGCTCGCCTCGCGGATCCGTACCGAGAGGTCGTTGTCGTTCGTGTAGTACGGGCCCGCCTCCAGCGGCCCGTGCGCCGCCGTCTCGATCCGCGCCGCCGGGTACGTGAAGATCGGCTTCTTGTCCGGTACGTCGTCCAGGAGCCGGGCCAGGCGGATCCGGGGCCCGCTCTCGCCCAGCGGGCGCAGCCAGAGGTCCCACGGCCCCGGGCCGCTCTCGGCGAGCCGGTCGCAGCGCAGGCCGAAGTCGAACTCGGGCCCGTCGGCGGTCAGTTCACAGCTCTCCACGCGGTCGGGCTCGGCCCTGCGGGACGCCTCGGCGTACGCGGCGCCCGTCACCGCGGTGCCGTAGACCCGCCCGCGCACGCTGACCGCGGCGCCGGTGATCTCGATCTCCCCGATCTCCGCGTGCGGGGCGCGCAGCCAGCTGCGTACGGAGAGGTTGCCCTGCTTGGTGGCGTACGGAATGCGTACGGCGATGTGGCCGCGGGCGCCGCTCGGCGCGCGGTCGACCAGTGAGCGCAGGTCGTTCACGCCGGGCGCGAGGCGGCGCGGTGTGCCGCCCTCGACCTGCGCGTAGGCGTTCCAGCGGCCCTCGGCAAGCTCGACGCTGCTGGGCAGCGCGGCCCGCAGCCTGCCGTCGCCGCCCGGGGACAGCGGAAGCCACACGTCCTCATCGGGGGACGCGGCCTCGCGGCGGCGAAGCAGCAGATGGGCCGCGCCCGCCCCGCCCGGGTCGGTGACGTCGAAGGTCAGACCGCCCGCCGAGTCGGCTATGCAGTCGGCGCGCGGTGCCGCGGCCACATCCTGCCCGCTCCCGGCGTCACAGGGCGTCGAGGCGTCCGAGGTGGCCAAGGCCGTCATGCGGGGGATCCCTTCGTCTGTATGCCGTGTCCGATGTCCCGCAGGGCGTACGCACCGCCGAGCAGCGCGCCGCGCGTGCGGTGCAGCGAGCCGCGCATCCGGCCGCCGAACGAGCTGCCGCGGGCGAGCATTCCGCTGAACATCGCGTCGTAGCGCTCGGCTATCCGGGCCGGGTCGAAGCGTTCGGAGTCCTGGAGCGCCGCGTCCGCCATCCGCTGCCGCAGCGAGTCGTTGTTGATCAGTTCGAGCAGTCCGCCCGCGATCGCGTCGGTGTTGCCGACCTCGACGAGGCGCCCGTCGACACCGTTGTCGATGATCTCGCCGGGCCCGTGCGGGCAGTCGGTGGCGACGACGGGCAGGCCGCAGCGCATCGCCTCCACGATCGTCATGCCGAAGGACTCCAGGCTCGAGGTGACGGCCGCGATGGAGCCCTTGGCCCACTCGGGCTCGATGGGGTGGGCGGGACCCATCAGGAACACGTGGTTGTAGAGGCCGAGTTCATCGATCAGGGCGCGCAGCTTCTCCTTCTGCTTGCCGCCGCCGTAGATCCGAAGGCGCCAGTCGGGGCGCTCGCGCCGCACCTTGTCGAAGGCCCGGATCAGCAGGTCGTACCGCTTGACGGGGGCGAGCCGCCCGGCCGCGACGACCCACTTGTTGGAGCCGTCGGCGGGCTCGATGCCGGGCGCGGGCACGGGGTTGGGCACGGCCTGGACATGGACGCCGGGCAGCCGCATCTTGCGGCGGTAGGCGCGGGCGTCGGCCTCGGTCGTCGTGGTCAGGACGTCGAGGCGGGGGTAGACGCTGCGCAACTGGCGGCGCAGTTCCTTGGAGTGGCTGTCGAGCGTGAGGTGCTCCTGGCCCACGCGCAGGGGTCCGCGCGCGGTCTCACGGGCGACGTGCACATTGAGCCCGGGGCGCGTCCCGACCACCACATCGGCGCTCACCGACGCCAGATGCTCGGCGATGCGCCGGTCGGTGAGAGCGCTGTACTGGTCGTAACGCCCTTCCGCGGCGGGGAACGTACGGGCGGGCAACAGGGCGTCGGGGTCCTGCCCTTCGAAGCCGGGGCTCTCCTTGCGCATGTCCACGAGGTGGCTGAGCGCGACGCGCGGGTCCGGGGCGAAGACGGGTTCGTCCCGGTGCCGGAAGACGGAGACGATCTCGACGTCGTGCTGCTCGGCGAGCTTGTTCGCCAAGTTGTACGTCGTCCGGATCGTCCCGCCGATTCCGTACGCGTTGTGAATCAGGAAAGAGATGTGCATGCGTCCCCGTATCCCACGCTTCCCCGCGGACAGTCCGTCTCGTCCGCCTACCGCAGGGTTAGACGGGGAATCCGGCCAGAGGGTTGGGTTTCATCATCATCTTGTTCCCCAACAGTTGCGCCATCGATAGTCGCCTTCGGGAACTTCTTGGCGGGCACACGCATCATGGCTGGTAGGAGAGCTGGGGCACCTCGAAGCAGTTCTTGTTCATGTCTCCTTGTGTGACCCAGCCCTCACTGTCCTTCCAGCGGGCCACGGACACACACGTCCTGCGGGTCTTCGGCGGTTCGGCCCGCTGCTCGTAGGTCACCGGGAGCAGCAGCCCGCGCGCGGTGTACGGCTCACCGCGGTTCATGAAGCGGTCGACGCACGCGCGCGTGACGTCGCCCCGGCAGGACTTCGCCGCGTCCGTGAACCACATGGCGGCGGCCCAGCCCTCAAGGTGCCACTGGGAGAGCGCCTCTCCCTTCAGGGCGGCACGGAAGGCGCGCACTTCCGGCTGGTCCTCGTCCTCGTAGTTGCGGCTCGCTCCGGTGGCCCACAGGGCGTTGCGGCAGCGCGGTGCGTCCTTGTAGTCGTCGGCGACGGAGGATGTCCAGTTCTGCACGTTGGTCACCTTGGCGGTGACCTTCGCGCCGACGTCGTCCATCGCCTCGCACAGCTGGGCGTTGCCGTGCGTGTCCATCGCGTCGAAGACGAGGTCGGCGCCCTGCTCCTTCAGGTCGGCCGCCGCGGCGCGGAAGTTGGGCAGCGCGAAGTCGACCTGCTCGGTGACGACCTTGTAGCCCTCTGCCTTCAGGCCGCGGGTGACGAGCCGGGCGTAGGCGGCCGACGCGGACTGGTTGTAGGAGACGACGGCGGCGGTCCGTGCCCCCTGCTCCCGCTTGAAGTAGCGGTAGACCTCGGTGCCGCCGTACAGCTTCCCGTCCCAGCCCGGCTTCCCGTCCCTCGGCGCGAGGCTGCCGTAGATCCCGTACAGATGCGGATACGTGTCGTACGCGGACCCGATCGGCTGTCCCCCGATGTCGGGCACGCGCGCGCGGGAGACGCGGGCGGCCCCGGCGTACTCCATCGACGTGGTGGCGACAAGCGCGACGACCTTCTCCTCGTCGACCAGCTTGTGCACGCACTCGTTGTTGCCGACACCGCTGCCGCCGTCGTCACAGGTGTGCACCTCGACCTTGCGCCCGTCGATGCCACCGCGTGCGTTCAGCCGCTCGAAGTACGCCTTCGCCCCGTCCCGCGGCCCGGTGAACGCGGAGCCGCCGACCGGGCTCGTGGCGCTGGTGATGATGCCGACGGGGATCGGCGCACCCCCCTCCCCCGACGGGACGGGGGCCGTGGCCCGGTCCTCGAAGTCACTCTCGGGCAGCCTGCTGCCGCACCCGGCCACCACGACGAGCAGCGCGGATACGGCGAGGAGCTCAACAGCCCGGACCGGGCGACTCATTGCCGCTCAGCTTCACCAGCGCGCACAGAGTCTTGACGGAGACCTTCCAGGTGTCGTCCTGGTTGACGGAGGTCCCCGAGGCGTCGGGCAGCGCGGTGGCCCCCTTCAACGTCAGCGCGTACGTCACATCCGCCTCGGTCGCCGAGGTGAACTCGACCTTGCTCACCTTGGCGCTGACCTGCTCGCCGCGCTCGTCACCGCTGAAGCTCTCCAGGACGGCGCGCATCTTCGGGCCGTTCTCCAGGACGGCCTCCTTCTCCTTCAGGGAGACGGCGGGGTCGAAGAACTTCTCCCAGTTCTCCTTGACCTGCTTCTCGGCCGCCGCGGGATCCGCGGGCGCGGTCGCGTCGTCCGAAGGGGCTTGCTGCGTGGACTTCTCGGCCGACGGTTTCGGCGGGGTGCTCTCGCCGCCCCCGCCGCTGTCGTCGCCGCACGCCACGGCGGCCGGAACGATCAGCAGGACCGCGGCAGCCGCCAAAGCCGCGCTCCGCGCCCTTCCCCGCTCGCGATCGATCCCCCGCCTGGGGCTGGTCCAGAGAACCATCTGGCTCACCACCGGGTGTCGGTCCGAGCCATCAGGGCCCGGTTCTTTCAGGGTCAGCTTCCAGAAGGCATAGTGCAAGCCATCGACTGACATGGACAGCCCATCGACGTGACCGACATGTCCCAGGGGGCCAAATGCGGGCGGCTCAACCGGTTCGGACAGCTCGTACGGCTCGGCTCCGCGCCGTGCGCCCGGTCCTCTGGACGGCGTTCGCCGCCCTCGCCGCCGGCGCTGTGCTCAGCGTGATCGGCTGGTACGGCATGTCGGGTGAACGCTTCGCCGAGCGGCAGCTGCCCTATCTGGCGTCCTGCACGGTGCCGGGCGCGGCGCTGATCATCGCCGGGGCGGTGCTCTTCGCCCATGGCCGGAGCGCGCTGGCCGCGGCCCGCGTGGAGGAGCTGTACGGCCTCCTCGTGGCGGCGGGAGCGCCTCCCCCGGTCAGCGAACAGCCGGCCCCCGTCGCGACCAGCGGCGACCTCCTGATGATCCCCGGCGGCACGCTCTGGCACCGGGCCGACTGCCCCCTGGTCGCGGGCAAGCCGGAGGCCGTCCCCGCGGACGCCCGCATCCTGGCCACCGGCGACCTGGACCCCTGCCCCATCTGCGAACCACAGGCCCCCGCCGCCCCGTCCCCGGAGCACTGACCCGGTGGCGTCCCTGACGTACGACCTGACGCTGGCCGGGCTCGCGGTCGGCAGCGCGGCCGCCCTCACCGGCATCGGTCTGATCGTCACGTACCGCGCGACGGGGGTGCTCAACTTCGCGCACGGGGCGATCGCGATGGTCTGCGCGTACGTCCTGCGCGAGCTGACGGTCGAGTGGAACTGGCCGCTCTGGCTGGCGACAACGGTCACCCTCCTCCTCGTCGCCCCGGCCATCGGCCTCCTCCTGGAGCGAGCGGTCTTCCGCCCGCTTTCGGTCCTCGGCAGCGACCCGGCGCAGACCCTGGTGGCGTCCATCGGTGTCTTCGTACTCCTCGTGGGGGGCGCCGCGCTGCTGTGGGGCCCCGGGGCGAAGGCGGACGCGCCCGTGCTCGTCTCATCGGACCCCTGGGCCCAACTGGCGGTGACCGTCGCGCTCGCGGCGGCCGTCTGGGCGGTCACCCGCTGGACCCGCTTCGGCGGCGAGCTGCGGGCGGTGGTCGACAACCGGTCCCTCGCCGTCCTCGGCGGTATCGACGCGGACCGGGTGGCGGCGGCGGGCTGGGCGTTCGGCGCGTTCACGGCGGGCCTCACCGGAGCGCTGCTCGCCCCCTTCGTACGCCTCGACCCCTACGGCATGCCGCTCCTGGTCATGGAGGTGGTGGCCGTCGCGGTGGCGGCGCGGATGCGGAGCCTGGCGATCGCGGTCGTGGTGGCCCTGGGCCTCGGTGTGGCCCAGAGCCAGCTGACCCGCCTTCATCCCTCCGGCTGGGCGGAGCCGTTGGTCCAGGCGCTCGGCGCGAACCTCTTCGTGGTGGCGCTGCTCGTCGCGGCCCTGGTGCTCCCCGGCATCGGCGCGCGGACCACGCTCCCCCGCACGGCGACGGCACGCGTACCGACTCCACCCGGCGCGTGGATAGTGACGGTGGTCCTCTTCCTCATCCCGCTGGGCTTCGCGGGCTCGGACCTGACGACATCGGTCCAGGTCCCGGCCCTTGCGGTGATCCTGCTCTCCCTGGTGATCGTCACGGGCAGGGGAGGGCAGATCTCCCTGGGCCAGGCGGCGTACGCGGGGCTCGGCGCGCTGTTCACGGCTCTCCTCACGGCGGGCCGCTTCCCCGGCCTGCCGGAACTCCCCCATCTCCCGGCGCTTGCCGTGGCCGTCCTCCTCGTGGCCCCCCTCGGCCTCCTCACCGGCTGGCCCGCGATCAGCCGCCACGGCCTGGCGCTCGCCCTCGCGACGTTCGCGGTCGGCGTCGGGGTCAGCCGCTTCGTCTTCGCGCAGCCGTACGCGACGTCGGGCCTGAGCCTGGACCGCCCCGCGGGCTTCGCGGGGGACCGCGCGTACTACGTACTGGAACTGCTCCTCCTCGCCGCGGCCCTGCTGTTCGCCACGACCCTTCGCCGGGGCCGCATGGGCCGCGCCCTGGCCGCCATGCGGGACCACGAGGCGGGGGCGGCGGCCTCGGGCGTCCCCGTCCGCACACTGAAGCTGACCGCGTTCGTCGCGGGCGCGGCGCTTGCCGCTCTCGGCGGCGGAATGCTGGGCATGGGGCTGCGGGCCTTCGACCCCGCCGCGTACGACCCCGTACGCGGCCTGCTCTGGTTCGCGGCGGTACTGGTCCTGGGCGCGGACAGCCTCTTGGGCGCGCTGGTTGCGGCGGCGCTTCTGGTGGGCCTTGACGCGGGGGCGCGGGGCGGTGTGGCGGCGGCGTTGATCGGCATCCTTGCGGTACTGATCGGCCGCTTCCCCGGGGGTCCTTACGAGGCTCTGCGCTCAGCGACGGCCCGCCTGACCCGACATCCGACGCTGACCCCCCTGGGCACGAGGGCCCGCGAAGCCTTGCTCGCCGCCACACCCATCGGCACCCGGCAGCTGGGGCTGTGCCCACCCTTCCCCAAGCTCTCGGCTCCGCTCGAGCAGGGGAGACCCCACTCGCCCTGCGGAACGCCTGCCCACAGCAGGGACGGCGGGGGCAGCAAGAGCCGCACAGGCGACGGGCTCGGAACGGGCAACGGGCCCGACACAGACGACCGGCCCGCGACGGAAGACGGGCCCGGCACAGGGGACGGTCCCGGAGCCGGGAACGGTCCCGGCGAGGGCGAGGGCGACGAGCGCGGAGACGAAACCGGAACGGGAACGGGAACCGGAGACGACGATCCCCGCCCGGACCGGAAGTCGAGCCGGTCCGCAGGCGCCCGTGAGACGGGAGGGGACGTGTCGGTATGTCCGCACGGAGCACGGTTCGCAGGACTCCCCAGCCGCAGCAGCAAAGCGCTCGGACCGAGATGGCGAGTACGGACATACCGGCGCGGCCCCGCCCTCCAACCGGACCAAGGGCGCGACGGCTCCTCACCCCAAACCCCCGCAACCGCTCCCCAGGCCCCCGCAACCCTCGCCGCCCACGACATCACCCTCACCTACAACGGCTTCACCGCCCTGGACCGCGTATCCCTGGCCGTACCCCCGGGCCACATCACCGCCGTAGTAGGCCCCAACGGCGCGGGCAAGAGCACCCTCTTCCACTGCCTGGCCGGAACCCTCCGCCCCGACTCCGGCCGCATCACCCTCGACGACCGCGACATCACCCGCCTCCCCGCCCACACCCGCACCCGCCTCGGCGTCGCCCGCACCTTCCAGCAGCTGTCGGTCTTCCCGTCCCTGACCATCACCGAGAACGTCCAAGTCGCCGCGGACCAGAGCCGGGCGGACGTCCCGGAGGCCACCACCCACGCCCTCCGCCTCCTCTCCCTGGACGGCCCCACCCGCCACCACCCCGCGGCGGACCTCCCCACCGGCACCCTCCGGCGCGTAGAACTCGCCCGAGCCCTGGCCGGCACCCCGCACACCCTCCTCCTGGACGAGCCCGCGGCCGGCCTGGACACCGCCGAGGCCGCCGCCCTCACCCGCCTCCTGCGCGCCCTCGCGGCGGACGGCATGGCGCTGCTCGTGGTGGAGCACGACCTGGACCTGGTGGCGGACCTGGCCGACACCGTGCACGTCATGACGGCGGGCCGCATCATCACATCGGGCCCGCCGACGGAAGTGCTCCACAGGGCGGCGCCATGAGCACCGGCATCGCGCTCCACCAGGCCCGCGTCCGCTACGGCCCCCTGGAAGCCCTGCACGGCGTGACCCTCGCCGCCCACCCCCGCGGCCTCACCGTCCTCCTCGGCCGCAACGGCTCCGGCCGCACCACGGCCCTGCGCGCCCTGGCCGGCACGGCCCCCCTCTCCGCGGGCACCGTCACCTGGGACGGCAGGGACGTCACCCGGCTCACCCCGCACGAACGCGCGAGGCGGGGCCTGTGCTTCGTACCGGACAGACAGGCGATCTACGGCACCCTCACGGTCCGCGAGAACCTCGGCCTTTCGGCCCCCAAGGGCGACTTCGCCCCCGCCCTGGACGCGTACCCCGAGCTTCGCGCCCTGCTCCCCCGCCGGTCAGGCACCCTCTCCGGCGGCGAGCAGCGCATGCTGGCCCTCTCCCGCGCCCTGCTGGCCCCGGCCCGGGTGATCCTCGTGGACGAGCCCACCCAGGGCATGTCACCGGCGGTGGCGTCCCGGACGTACGAGCTCCTCATGGCCCTGGCCCCGGACACCTGCGTGATCACCGCAGAACAGCGGCTGCCGCCCGGTGTACGCGAACGCGCGAGCCGGGCGGCAGTGGTGGTGCACGAACTGCGCAGGGGCGAGGTCGTGTTCAGCGGCGAGGCGGCGGAGCTGGCCGAAAGACCGCCACCCGGGCCCTGACCTCAGGACCGGTTGGCCCCCGCCCGGGGGATGATCAGCTCCGCGCCGGTGTTCAGCACATCGGGACGGCTCCCGACCATCTTCCGGTTGGCCTTGTGGAGGGCCCGCCAGCCGCCCTTGACCTTGTAGAGCCGGGCGATCGAGCTCAGCGTCTCGCCCTTCTTGACCACGTGCACCCTGGCGAGCCCGTCCCGGATCTCCTTCGGGATCTTCTTCGAGCACGCGGGCCAGGCGTCCCACCCCTGTCTCCGCAGCACCTTCTCGGCGACCTTGATCTGCTCCTCCTTGGTGGCGAGATCCGCACGCGGCGCGTACTTGAGCCCGCCGTACGCCTCCCAGGTGGGCTGCCAGAACTGCAGCCCTCCGAAGAAGCCGTTCCCGGTGTTCACATTCCACCGTCCGCTGCTCTCGCACTGGGCGAGGCAGGTCCACGGCCCCTCGGTACGGGAGCAGTCGTACGCCGCGGCGGCGGCAGGGGGACCGGGCAGCGGCGGCGGAGCGGCCGACGCGGCCGCCGGCACGACCGTCGCCGGCAGGGACACCGCGGTGGCGAGCAGCGCGGCGGGCCACAGCGGCCGGAGCCGCTCGATCGACATCGGGAACATCCGCGTGAGGAACATCCGCATCGGGTACATCCGGCCACGCTAGGCAGGGCGAGGGCGGCGCGAAGGCGTGCCGCGCCCGCCACGGACACGGCCCCACCCGGTCGGACGACCGGGCAGGGCCATGCCCGAAGCGGTCCGGCTCAGAGGTCGAGCCGCTGCCCCGGCACGATCATGTTCGGATCGCCGCCGATGACCGCCTTGTTGGCGGCGTAGACCTGACGCCAGCCGACACCGTGCTCCGCCGCGATCCTGCTGAGGGTGTCCCCTCGCTCGACGGTGTAGTCACCGCGGCCGGAACCCCGGTCGGTGTGGCTCGGCGTACGGCCGCGCTCCTTCGCGGGCCGTTCCTTCGCGGGCCGCTCCTTGACGGCCTTGGGCGCCGCGGGAGCCGCCGCCCCCGGCGCACTGCCGGACGCTCCCGCCCGTGCCGAGCACGTGGGCCACGCGCCCCACCCCTGAGCGCGCTGCACCTTGGTGGCGACAGCGATCTGCTGCGCCTTGGACGCCTTGTCGGCGGTCGCCGCGTAGGCCCCTCCGCCGTACGCGCGCCAGGTACCGGCGGAGAACTGCAGTCCTCCGTAGTAGCCGTTGCCGGTGTTGATGCTCCAGTTTCCGCCGCTCTCGCACTGAGCGATGCGATCCCACACTCCGCTGTCCGCCGCTCCGGCCTGGCCGGTGGCGGTGAGCAGTCCCAGCGGGGCGAGCAACGCCGCTCCGCCGATCACTGCCGTCCTGCGAACGCGCTTGGGATGTGCGGACATGTATGTCCCTCTCGAAGGACCCAGGCTCCCCCTGGTGCCGTGGCCCTCATCGCGCATCTGACGCCTGAGGTCCACTCCACCCCGTCCGCCGGAGTCGGCACTCTCGTGCCGCGGTGCTTGAGCTGGCCGGTGCGGCCGACGGACGTACCTGAGCGGTGCTCGCTGCACACGAGGGGGGAATCTAGGAGCCCGCTCACCCCGATATCAACCAACTCCTTGTCATTCCAGGCCAGTTGACCGTTACCGCCGGTATCGTCGACTTTCGGCCAGCCACTTAATTCACTGATTTCCGTATTTATCGACCCGCACCCCAGTGGATCTGTGACCCACTTCACTGCCCCAACTTCCCTGTACGCGCCAGACATTGGCGCAGAGTGACGAATTCCGCCGGACAACTCACCCTCCGCTGTGGATGGTTCGATTCCGTTCGCCCTCGTGCGTGACTTGCACCACTGATCGCCCGTTGTCTCCTTATGAGCCGGACACCGCCGGCTCCACGCATCGATTCCGAGGAGCCACCCGTGCCGCGCATGCTCGACGTCGGCGACGACGTACGCGCCGAGATCGGCGACGAAGAAGCCGACCGGCTGCTCGCCGGTGAGAACGCCCCGGGCAGTTACGACTGCACCTCCTGCCGCACCCCGGGCGACTCGGAGCAGGAACGCACCAGCACGGTCCTGTTCATCGGCGACGAGACCGCCGTACTCGCCTTCGCCCACGCCACCTGCCTGCCCTCCCAGATCGTCCAGGTCTCCGAGGAGCAGCTCCAGGGCGCCGTTCGCTCGATCACCGGCGAGGACGCCACCGGGCCCGCCGAAGGAGTGCCCGACCAGGCCGTCCTCGGCGTGACCAGCGGTCTCGTCCTCATCGAGGGCGAGCTGCACCCCGCGCTCGTCGTCGAGCCGACCGGCGCCATCACGCGCCCCGGCGCCGCCGCGGGCGGCGGCGACGACTTCCTGCCGCTCCTGATCGAGCAGGGCTTCATGCCGGTGACCTCGCTGGACACCGTGCCCGACGTGCTGCACGGCTGGTCGGTGCTGCTCGCCGTGGGCCAGCTGCACGCCGTGCTCCAGCCCGGCGCCGACGGCGGCTCCCCCGTCGCCTGGTGGCAGGCGCACCGCCCGCTCCAGGTCACCGAGGCCTGGCGGGCCGCGGCCAACAAGCTGCAGACGGTGCTCCTGTTCGCGGCGCCGGTCGGCTCCATCGGCCGGCAGCCCCGCGAGGACCTGCTGCGCGGCGCCCTGGACAACGCGGCGGCGCACGGGCGTCTGGTGGCGGCCGCGATGCCACTCGCGGGCACCTGAGCCGACCGCCCCCGGGCCGCGCCGCGAGCCGCGAACGCGCCGGTCACACTCCCCGCGCCGCGC
>NZ_JBHYIG010000211.1:0-604 GCF_042740015.1 Streptomyces sp. NPDC059037 | reverse complement strand
GGGGGGGGGCCCCTAGCCCAGCGGGGCCCCCCGGCCCCCCCCCCCCCGGGGCGGCCCCGCCGCCCGCCCCCCGCCCCCACACCCCCCCCCCCCCCCCCCCCGCGCCCCCCCCCCCCGCATCCGTACGCGCATGGGGTCGTTGGCACATACGTGCACACATACGACGCCACTCGCCACCGGCCCGCTTACCAGAACCCCATCCCGTCCATGCGCTCGGCGCAGGACTCCGAGGGCTCCTACTCGGCCACGCCGATCTACGACGCGTTGTACTCGGAGTACCGCAGGTCGTTCAAGGCCCTGCCGGGTGACCGGAGCGGCGAGGACGATCTGGGCTTCACGGCCTTCGGCGCCATGCCGTACGGCATGCACCGGGCGGGCGACCGGCAGGGCCAGCGGCACAACACGCTCAGCCAGCTGCATGTGACCCGCTACGGCCAGGAGCAGCACGGCACGGGCCACCAGCCGGTCCCCGCGGCGCTGCCGCCGGGACCGCGCAGGGGGAACTGAGGCACCGCACACGGGTGAGGCCCCGCCTTCTTCGGATTCCTCAAAGAAAAACAAAAATTGGGGGGGCGGGGGGGGGTTAAAAAAAAAAAACCCCCCC
>NZ_JBHYIG010000210.1:0-17214 GCF_042740015.1 Streptomyces sp. NPDC059037 | reverse complement strand
AGCGCCGATGGTACTGCAGGGGGGACCCTGTGGGAGAGTAGGACGCCGCCGAACTATTTTTGAATGGGAAACCCCCGCACCGGGATACGGTGCGGGGGTTTTCTGCGTTTAGGCCACAAAGGCCTTACGACGGCCTCACCAATTTCGTGTCGTACGCCAGAATCACCGCCTGCACCCTGTCCCTCGCCCCCGTCTTGGCGAGAATGCGGCCCACGTGTGTCTTCACCGTGGATTCCGCGAGGTGCAGACGCGTCGAGATTTCCGCATTCGTCCAGCCCTGGCCGATGACCGTCAGGATTTCGCGTTCGCGGTCTGTGAGAGAGGCCAGGCGCGGGTGAGCAGATGGATCGGCGGGGGCCGAGCCGGCCGTCGGGAGATGGTCCGCGTACGTGTCGAGGAGGCGGCGGGTCAGGCTAGGGGCGACCACCGCGTCGCCCGATGCGACCGCGCGGATTCCGGAGAGGAGTTCCTCGGGCAGGGCGTCCTTGATGAGGAAGCCGGAGGCGCCGGCGCGCAGGCCTTCGTAGGCGTACTCGTCCAGGTCGAACGTCGTGAGGATCAGTACGCGGGTGCGGTCGCCCGATGCGACGATGCGCCGCGTGGCCTCGATGCCGTCCAGGCCGGGCATGCGGATGTCCATCAGGGCGACGTCCGGGTGGAGCTCGGCCGTCATGCGGATCGCCTCGCTGCCGTTGCCGGCCTCGCCCGCCACCGTCATGTCGTCCTGGCTCTCCAGGAGCATGCGGAAGCCGAAGCGCTGCATGGGCTGGTCGTCGACGATGAGCACGGTCGTCACGTTGTCGTCTCACTGTCCTTGGGGAGATGGAGGTGGACCCGCCAGCCGCCGGGTGGATGGGGGAGTGGTCCGGCCTCAAGTGTGCCGTCGTACAGGGAAGTTCGCTCGCGCATTCCGGTCAGCCCGCGGCCGCTGCCGGGGGTCTTTCCGATGCCGCCGCCGACCCCGGTGTCCGTGACGTCGACCGTCACGCCCTCCGTGGTGTAGCTGACGTCCACGGTCGCCGTGGCGTCCGGGCCCCCGTGCTTGAGTGTGTTCGTCAGGGCTTCCTGGACCACGCGGTAGAGGGTGAGCTGGCGGCCCGCGGGGACCGAGTCCGGGCGGCCGCGGACCGTGCTGCGGACGGGGAGGCCCGCGGCCCGTACGCCGTCGATGAGTTGGTCCAGGTCGGTCAGGGCGGGCTGTGGGGAGCGCTCGGCCGTGGCGGGGGTCTCGTCGCGCAGGACGTCGAGGAGGCGGCGGAGTTCGGAGAGGGCCTGGCGGCTTGTGGTGCCGATGGCTTCGAGGGCTTGGGCGGCGCGTTCGGGGGACTTGGCGGCGGCGTACGAACCGCCGTCCGCGAGGCCCGTGATGACGGAGAGGTTGTGGCCGATGATGTCGTGCATCTCGCGGGCGATGCGGGTGCGTTCGGCGGCCGTGGCGAGCTGGGCCTGCTGGTCGCGCTCGACCTCGAGCTGGCGGGCGCGTTGGACGAGGGCCTCGGTGTAGTCCTGGCGGGAGCGCACCGCGATGCCGAAGAGCGCGACGAGGGCGTACGCCCACACGTTCGGGATGATCTGCTGGTCCCAACTGCCCTCCGGGTAGCGGATGGTGCCGACGACGAGGGGGACCGTCATCATGAGGCCCGCCCAGCCGAGCGTCTTCAGGGGCAGCCGCATCGCGACGTTGAACAGGACGATCATCTGGATGAGGGAGGCCTGGAGCATGGCGCCGCTCCAGCTGCTGACCACGCCCGTCGCCACCATGACCGCGAGGACCGTCATGGGGTGGCGGCGGCGCCACAGCAGCGGGACCGAGAGGCCCAGGCTCATCAGGAAGATCAGCGGGCCCGGCACATCCGTGTTGGGCGCGATGTTGCGCCAGCCGCCGTCGGCGTCGATGAGGGCGGCGGCCACGAAGAAGCCGGTGACCAGCAGATCCCAGACCAGCGGGCGGCGCCTGTCGAAGGCGCGCACCCGCTGGGTCCAGCGCTGGAGGAACTGGGTGATGGGCAGCGGCTCGGTCACGGCCTCATCCTCGTACAGAGAATCGTCGTACAGAGGTCCTTCATTCCTGGCCTCGTGGGGATGTCATACGTCGCGACGCTTGAGGAGTGCCGACGCCGCCGCGATGATCGCCGCCGCCCACAGGGCGAGGGTGAACAGGGCCGTGCCCGGGGCGATCGTGTTCTCCACCCGGGTCACCGAGCCGAGCGAGCTCGCCGCCTGGGCGGGGAAGTACCGGATGGCGGTGTCCACGGCGCCGAAGGGCAGCATCGCCAGGACCTCGGGCAGGATGAGGACCGACCCGACGAACGCGCCGATGGCACCGGGCACCGAGCGGAGCAGGGCGCCGAGGCCGAGCGCGATGAGGCTCAGGAGGGTGATGGCCGCGGCGCTGGTCGCGAGGGCGCCAAGGACGCCGTCGTCCGTGAGGGACAGCTCCTTGTCGCTGCCGGAGAGCCAGATCTGTGCCGTGAGGAACGTGACGACGTTGGTCACGAGGCACACCGTGAAGGCGATGGCCGTGAAGATGCCGGCCTTGGACCACAGGACGGGCAGGCGGTGCGGGACTGCGGTGAGCGAGGCGCGGATCATGCCGGTCGAGTACTCGCCCGCGGTGACGAGGATGCCGAGGACGGCGAGGCAGATCTGGGAGAGCTGGGTGCCGAACAGGGTGAAGACGACCGTGTCGATCTCGGCGTCGTCCCCGTCGTAGGTGACGCCCATCGTGATGCCGACGGCGAGCACCAGGGCTGCCGCCGTGAGCAGGGTGATCCAGGTGGAGCGGAGCGTCCACAGCTTGTGCCACTCGGAGCGCAGCACGCCCTTGGTGGTGAGGCGGTAGGGCGCGGGGGCCGCGGCGTTCGCGGGGTGCTGGAGGGTGCTCATGCCGCTGCTCCTTCTGGCTGGGGGAGGGGTGTGGAGGCGACGTACTCGACCGAGTCCCGGGTGAGGTCCATGAACGCCTGCTCCAACGAGGCGGTGTGCGGGGTGAGTTCGAAGAGGGGGATGCCGTGGGCGGCGGCGGTGCGGCCGATGTGCTCGGCGTCCGTGCCGCGCACGTCGAGGGTGCCGGGGGTGTCCACGGTGATCTCCACACCCGGCCCCGCGAGGAGCTCGCTCAGGACGCCCGCCTCGGGGGTCACGACCTTCACGGCGCCGGTGCCGGACTCGCGTACGAAGCGTTCGACGGTGGTGTCGGCGAGGAGCCTGCCCCGGCCGATGATGATCAGGTGCTCGGCGGTCAGCGCCATCTCGCTCATGAGGTGCGAGGAGACGAGGACCGTACGGCCTTCTGCGGCAAGGGACTTGAGGAGGTTGCGGATCCACAGGACGCCCTCGGGGTCGAGGCCGTTGACCGGCTCGTCGAGGATGACGGTGGCCGGGTCGCCGAGCAGGGCGGCCGCGATGCCCAGGCGCTGGCCCATGCCGAGGGAGAAGCCCTTGACGCGCTTGCGGGCGACGTCGTGGATGCCGGCCAGGTCGAGGACGGCGTCGACGCGGCTCTTGGGGATGGAGTGGGTGTGGGCGAGCGCCATGAGGTGGTGGTACGCGGAGCGCCCCGGGTGGACGGAGCGGGCTTCGAGCAGCGCGCCGACTTCGTGCAGGGGCGCGGGGTGTGTGGCGTAGGCGCGGCCGCCGATGGTGGCACGGCCGCGGGTCGGTGCGTCGAGGCCGAGGAGCATCCGCATGGTGGTGGACTTGCCCGCCCCGTTGGGGCCGAGGAAGCCGGTGACGGTGCCCGGAAGGACCTCGAACCCGAGGTCGTCGACAGCCTTTTTTGCGGGCTTGCCGCCGTAGTGTTTGGTCAGTCCGTATGCCCTAATCATGGCTACGATGCTGGCGCTCGCGGCGGCGCGGATCGTCGGACCGCGGGCGGGAGGTGGCGGCGGCGGGTAGTACCCGGGTACGACCGTGACCCTGAGGGGGAGCTCCTAGGAGGCGCCCGGCAGTTCGCGGTCCGGCCAGCGGGATCTGCCCTGTTCCTGTGAGCGGAGCAGGGCCAGGGTCGGGAGGCCCTGGTCGGAGCCGTTCGCGAGCAGGTCCGGCAGTTGGGGCAGCGGGGCCACCGCGGCGACATCGTCGAGGACCAGCGTCATTGGTGGGTCGAGCCGACCGGAGGATGACCGTTCGGCCATGCGCCGGCCGTGCTCGACCACGCTTGCGGCGAGTGCCGTGAGAAGCGGCATCGCGCCAGGTCCCTTGGGTGACTTGGGGTCTTCGATTGCTTCACCCACCACGAAAAGCGTGCCCCCTTCATCCACGAAGGAATCCAGCGTGAGGGCATCAGTTCGGTTTGGGGTGCAGGCTTCGCGGATGTTGACCGTGAAAAGGGCGGAGAGGGCCCGTGCGGTCAACTCCTGGGCCATGTCGCGGCGTTCGGGGTACGCCGTGAGCGCCGCCTCCAGTTCGCCGGCGGAGCCGGATGCGGCCTTCTGGTGCGTACGGAGGATCCGTACCGCCTCTTGTACTTGGGTGCCCTGGGACCAGCGGTGGACGTGCTTGATGGGGCGGTTGTCCACCGCGGCGGCGTGCAGGAAGCTGCGGAGGAGGGTTTCCGCGGTGTCCGCGACGGCTGTGTCCAGCTTGGCGCTCGGCCTTATGGCGGCCAGCAGGGCGGTGGCCCGGTGGGCCGCCGTTGCCTTGTCCTCGCAGTTTCTGGTCGGGGACCAGTGGAGTCGTGCGGGGGTGTCGCAGAGGTGGGTGGGGTCGTAGACGAGGACGGGGCCGAGCTTGGCCCGGGCGTCTTTTGTCTCTTCCCAGAGGGTGGGGTCCGAGGTGATGACCAGGGCTGCGGCTTCGGCGTCCCGGATTGCCTGTACTGCCAGGGGCCTGCGGGTCTCTTGGGGGCCGAGTACCAGGGGTGTACGGGGGCTGGGGACCGATGGGGTCTCGGTGCTGTGTGGTGTGGAGCCGTCGCCTGTGTCCTGCTCGACGCCCTGTTCATCGGTGCCCGGCGGTGTGGCGCTGTCCCCGGTGTCTTGCTCGACGCCCGTTTCATCGGCAACCGGCGCTGAAGGCTGTGCCCACCCGTTCCGCCCTGCGGAACGCCTGCCCACAGCGGGAGCGGCAGCAGCAGCCTGAACGGCAGCAGCCTGAGCGGAACCAGCCTGAGCAACCGGCATTCGCCGTGCCCTTCGCACCGCCCGCCACCGCGTGAACGTACCCATCACGAAGATCGTCAAGACGACCAGCACCATCAGCTGGCCGATCAGCAGGCCCCAGAAGAGGCCGTACCCCGAAAGCTGGTCGGCCGGGGTCTGTGGCCATGCTCCCGCCACATCGTGGGGCTGCTGGATCAGGTGCCGCATGGCCGGCGGCGTACGACCGAACGTCACTGCACGCGGCCAGGAGCCGTGCGTGAACCAGCCCGCGAGGCCCGTCGCCGACCAGGTGAGCACCGTCATGCCGAGGACGAAGGCCAGGCCGCCGACCAGCAGGCCGTCGGGGATGCCGCGCTCGCGCGACTCGCGGCGGCCGCCCCGCTCCCGGTACTCGGGCTCAGAGTGCCGGTACTCCCGGTCCCGGTACGGCATCGCTCACGCCACCCCGGAACGCGACGACGACGGGTCGTTCATCTGCTGCTCCATGTACGCCGCCCGCTCCTCCGCCTCCAGTTCGGCGGCCCGCAGCGGATCGTCGTCCGGGAGATCCGTGAGGTCCGCCGAGGATTCCGTCATGGCCCGGTCGGTGAAGACCAGCGGCCGTTCCGTCTCCGTGATCAGGTGCTTGACCACTTGGACATTGCCGTTCACGTCCCATACCGCGATGCCGGGGGTGAGCGTGGGGATGATCTCCACCGCCCACCGGGGCAGCCCGAGCACCCGTCCCGTCGCTCTCGCCTCGTCCGCCTTCTGGGCGTAGATCGTCCTCGTGGACGCCATCTTCAGGATCGCGGCGGCCTCCTTGGCCGCCGCCCCGTCGACCACGTCGGACAGGTGGTGGACCACCGCCACGAAGGAGAGACCGAGCCGTCGGCCGAACTTCAGCAGGCGCTGGAACAGCTGGGCCACGAAGGGCGAGTTGATGATGTGCCAGGCCTCCTCGACCAGGAAGATGCGCTTCTTCCTGTCCGGGCGGATCCACGTGTGCTCCAGCCAGACGCCCACGATGGCCATCAGGATCGGCATCGCGATCGAGTTCCGGTCGATGTGGGAGAGGTCGAAGACGATGAGGGGCGCGTCCAGATCGATGCCGACCGTCGTCGGGCCGTCGAACATGCCGCGAAGGTCACCGTCGACAAGGCGGTCAAGGACCAGCGCCACGTCCAGACCCCAGGCCCGCACGTCGTCTATGGCGACGTTCATCGCTTCCGCGGACTCCGGTTCCGGGTGGCGCAGCTGTTCCACGATGTCCGTCAGGACCGGCTGCCGCTCGACGATCGTCTCGTTCACGTACGCGTGCGCGACCTTCAGCGCGAAGCCCGAGCGCTCGTCGAGCCCGTGCCCCATCGCGACCTCGATGATCGTCCGGAGCAGCGCGAGCTGACCGGTCGTCGTGATCGCCGGGTCGAGGGGATTCAGCCGGATCCCCATGTCAAGGGCGGCCGTCGGGTCGAGCCGGATGGGAGTTATCCCCAGCTCCTGGGCGATGAGGTTCCACTCGCCGACGCCGTCCTCGCCCTGCGCGTCCAGGACGACGACCTGCCGGTCCTTGAAGCGCAACTGCCGCAGTACGTACGTCTTCTCGAGCGCCGACTTGCCGTTGCCGGACTCGCCGAGCACCAGCCAGTGCGGCGCCGGCAGCTGCTGCCCGTACAGCTGGAAGGGGTCGTAGATGTAGCCCTTGCCGGAGTACACCTCGCGCCCGATGATCACGCCCGAGTCGCCGAGGCCCGGCGCGGCCGTCGGCAGGTAGACCGCCTGGGCCTGCCCCGTCGACGTACGGACCGGAAGCCTGGTCGTCTCGACCTTCCCGAAGAGGAAGGACGTGAAGGCGTCCGTGAGGACGGTCAGCGGATCCCGCATCTCAACAGCCTGCCTCTGCGTCTAGCGTCGGATGCCGGTCGCGAACGGCAGCGTATTGACGAAGGCCCTGTGGTGCTCGCGGTCGCACCACTCCAGCTTCAGATACGACTTCCCGGCCGAGGCCCGGATGGTGCGCTTGTCGCGGGCGAGGGACTCCGGGGACCGGGACGAGACGGTGATGTAGCCGACCAGATTCACGCCGGCCGCGCCGCTCGCCAGGTCCTCGCCGCGCTGGTCGAGGCGGGAGTGCGAGGCGACGTCGCGCGGGTCGACCGTGCGGTTCAGCTTGGCCTGGCGGCTGGCCTCCGCCTCGTCGTTGGTCTTCTCCGTCAGCATGCGCTCGATGGCGACCTCGGTGGGTTCGAGGTCCATCGTCACGGCCACCGTCCTGATGACGTCCGGGGTGTGGACGAGCAGCGGGGCGAGGAAGTTGACGCCGACGGGTGTCATCGGCCACTCCTTCACCCAGGCCGTGGCGTGGCACCAGGGCGCGCGGGACGAGGACTCGCGGGTCTTGGCCTGGAGGTAGGTGGGCTCCATGGCGTCGAGTTCGGCGGGCCAGGCGTTCCGTTTCGTCATGGCCTGGATGTGGTCGATGGGGTGGTCCGGGTCGTACATCGAGTGCACGAGGGACGAAAGCCGCCCTTGCCCCAGCGGCTGCCGTACGCGGATGTCGGCTTCCTGGAGCCGCGAGCAGATGTCGGTGAGCTCGCGCGCCATGACGACGGCGAGACCGGCGTCCTTGTCGAGCTTGCGGCGCGCCGTGAATGGGGTCTCCCCTGCTCGAGCGGAGCCGAGAGCTTGGGGAAGGGCCGCGCGCGCCATGGCCTGGGCCTCGGCGGCGAGGTCGCGCGAGTAGTGCATACAGGCCACCAGATAGGCGCGGTGCTGCTCGCTGCTGGTGGAGACCATCGACTGGAGCTGTTCGTACGACTGCTGCAGCCAGGGCAGCGCCCGGTCGTCGCCGCGCACGCTGACGTCCTTGGCGTGGGCGTCCGGGTCGGCGGGAAGGGTGCGGGCAAGCATCTGAAGCCGCGTCACAAACCCATCACCATTGGCGACATGCTTGAGCAGCGTCCCGAACCGGTCGACGAGCGCTTCCTGGTCCTCGGAGTCCCGGAGCCCGACGCCCGGCCCCTCGATCTCGATGGCGGCGGTTACGGTCCGCCGGTCGGCGTGCAGCAGTACGGCGATCTCGTCAGGCCCGAAGGGCGCGGCGAGCCAGCTGATGCGGCCGATGCCGGGCGGCGGGCCGACCTCGACCTCCTTGCCGTCGAAGCGGACGCCCGCTTCGGGGGCGGCGGAGCGGTAGGCGGTGCCGCGCTTCAGCGACCTCTTGTAACTCCGGTTGATCTCGAACCACTTGAAGAAGGTCCGGCCCTTGTACGGGACGTACACCGCGGCGATGGCCAGCATCGGGAAGCCCATGAGGAGCACGATGCGCAGGGAAAGGACGGGGACGAGGAGCCCGCACATCATCCCGAGGAAGGCTCCCGCGATGATCAGCGCGATCTCTCCGGTCTCCCGGTTCTTGCCGACGATCGCGTTCGGCCGCGCGCGGCCGATCAGATATGTGCGGCGGGGCGCGACCGGTTGCGACACGTGGGACTGGGTCGTCAACGCCCTTCACCTCCCGTGCGTTTGTTGCCTGAGCCGTTTCCGGTGCTGCCTGAGCCGCGGTTGCGCGCGTGCGGCGTGCTGGTCGCGCTGTTGCTGCGCGGCGCGGGTGTGGCGGAGGGGACAGATCCGCCGCCGTTCGATGAGGCGCCGCCGCCTCCGCCTCCGGAGGGGCGGCTGCTGTGGGCGGCCATTCCGCCGCTCGCCGCGTTGGCGGGCCGCGCCTGACCGCCGCCTCCGCCGCCGTTGCCCCGGGAGCTGTGGGTCTTGATGCCCTGGGAGACGAGGGACGCGGGGGAACTGATGACGGCTGCGGCCTTGTTCTCGGCGCCGCGCATGATCCGGTTGTTCCGGGAGTTGGCGATCTCGTCCCCGAAGCCCGGCACGAAGCGGTAGATCATGGCGCTCGCGAAGATGGCGAGCAGGATGATCGAGAGCCCGGAGACGACGGCCGAGAACGAGTCGGGCCCGTCGTCGGCGGAGAGCGCGCCCGCGAGGCCGAGCACGATGACGATGATGGGTTTGACGAGGATCACCGCGATCATGATCCCGGCCCAGCGCCGGACGTGCGTCCACAGGTTCTTGTCGACGAGCCCGGCATAGACGACGGTGCCGAGCAGCGCGCCCACGTAGAGCAGCGCGGCCCGGATGACGAGCTCCAGCCACAGCACGCCGGCGGCGAGGATCGACACGAGCGAGACGACGATCAGCATGATCGGCCCGCCGCCGATGTCCTCGCCCTTCTTCAGGGCGCCGGAGAACGTCCCGAAGAACGTGTCCGTCTGACCGCCCGTCGCCTTCGCGATGACGTCCGTGACGCCGTCGGTCGCGGATACGACGGTGTAGAGGATCAGCGGTGTGAAGGCGGAGGCGAGGACCGTCAGCCAGAGGAACCCGATGGCTTCGGAGAGCGCGGTGGTGAGGGGGACGCCTCTCACTGCGCGTTTGGCGACTGCGAGGAGCCAGAGGAGCAGGGTCAGGATGGTCGACGCGGCGAAGACGACCGCGTACTGCTTGAGGAAGGTGGGGTTCGTGAAGTCGACCTCGGCGGTCTCCTTCACGGCGGAGGACAGCTTGTCCACCGTCCAGGAGGCGGCGTCCGCGCAGCCCTTCGCCAGGGAGGAGAGGGGGTCGAGGGTGGAGTTCAGGGGGTCGTCGGTGGGGTACTTGCCGTCGCCGCCTGCGCTGCCGCCGTCTTGGCCTTTTTCGCAGTACTTCTTTGCGGGCCCCGCGATCAGCTCGCAGGGGTCGTCTTTGGGTTCCGGCGCCGCGACGGCACGCGTGGCCAGCAGCACTGCTGCGGTCTGCGTGGCCGCGACAAGGGCGGTGATCCTGAGCGCGCGGTGTGGGCTACCGGGCATACGTGAACCCTCCGAACTCCTTGACCGCGTCTCCGATCTCTTCAGCCCCTGAGATGGGGTTGTCGCCGTTCACGGGCGTGGGACCGGTCTTCTGGCGGGACTCCAGGACCTTCCAGTCACCGTCGCTCCAGTTCAGCTTCATGGTTACGGTGAACCAGCTGCCGGTGACGGGGTTGGTGGAGCTCTCGCCGGTGAGCCCGAACAGACCGCTGCACCAGACCTCGACGGTGGCGCTGCTGTCGCTGTAGCTCTTGACCTTGGTGCCGGCCGGCAGCGTGCGGTTCACGAAGGTGCTGCCCGCGGGTGCTGTGCCTTTGTCGTTCAGGCCGATCTTCTTCAGGAAGGCAGGCGAGTAGTCCGCGTCGAAGCCGCTCTGGAGCGTGTCCAGCCTGCTGGGATCAGCGACGGCCTGCACGATCTCGTGCCGTCGGGCCTGGTTGAACATCCCGTCAGAACCCAATGCAGACGCGTAGTTCGCCGCTGCCGACTGCGCACCCTGGTCACTCTGGGCGAACCCAGAGGGGATCCCGGCGTTCTTCCCGTCGACTGGCTTCTCGCCCGTCGCAGACGTAGGCGCCGCCCCGGCCTTCTTACCTTCCCCACCCCCGGCGGGCTCCTCCCCTCCCCGGTTCGCGAAAGCGATCGCTGCGATCAGCAGGACCACCACACCCACCACCGTCACGAGACTCCGTGACGAGGACCGTGAAGAACGGCCGGATCTGCGCGCTCCCCCGTAGACGTCCTGGCCGCCCCCCTCGCCCTCGGGGAGCCGCGTCCGCGTCTCGCCCGATCCGCCGAAGAGGCCATCGTTCCGCTCGTCGTCGGGACTCATGCCGCGTACGCCCCCTCAACCTCTCGGTGAACCGCCACGTACGACGGTAGCCGTGCTGGTTCCCGCGCGGGCGCGGTGTGGTGACTCGACATCAGGGAGTTGCAACCTCAGCCGGTGGGCACGACGGATGGGTGGTGTGGAGGGGGACAGGGGGAGGGGACAGGGGAGAAGACGGGGGACGTGTGGAGGGAGGGGACGAGGCGGCTAGACCGCCATCCCGTACACGATGGTGAAGACCGTGCCGAGCGAGCCGATGATGAAGACGCCGGTCAGGCCCGCGATGATCAGGCCCTTGCCCTGCTCGGCGCTGAAGGTGTCGCGCAGAGCCGTCGCGCCGATCCGCTGTTTGGCCGCGCCCCAGATCGCAATGCCGAGACAGAGGAGGATGGCGATCGCCATCACGACCTCGATCATCACCCGTGCCTCGTTGCCCAGGCTCCCGAAGGGACCCCAGTCGGGGGCGATCCCGCCGATGATGGTGGTGATGTCGCCCTTTTCGGCTGCCATAAGCATGTGTAACTCACCGCCCCTAGTGGGTTGTTCTGTCACCTCTGCCTACCGCAGTACAGAGGACAGCTCATTCTCGCCGACAAACGGGCCAGTGCATGTCGACTTGGCGTCATTCGTTGGCTGAAACGCATGATCACTCTGTGTATCACGCTGGGTGACGCCGGGCAATGACGGCCCGGCGTGCCCTCTGACCAGGTCTCACATCATGCTTCACGTAAGCCAGTCGGCGTCATCCAGGTCGTCGAGGTCGTCGAGGTCGTCGAGGTCGCCGAGTCCGCCGCCCGTCACGACGTACGAGCAGTCGGTGTAGCGGTAGCCGGGCCTGACCTGGCTGCCCTCGGTGTTGTTGCGGACGCTTCCCGCGCTGCCCGCGCCCCGCTTGTAGAGGAAGTGGTACTCGCCGGCAGGCAGCCGCAGCGTCTTCTTCGGGTGGCCCTTGCCCGCGAGGCAGGCCTTCTTGCCCTGGGCCTTGGTCGTGTACGTCTTGCAGTTGCCGCAGGACGTGAGCTTGAGGGTGCCGGTGGTGGGCCCGGTGTAGAGGACCTCGAGCGGTCCTGGGCCGCCGTTCTCGATGACGTACTCCAGTTTCGCGCCGCCCGGCGACTTGGTGGGCGGCAGGCTCCGTCCTGCCTGGGGGCGGTCGGCGGCGATCTCGGCGGCGATGGCGATCTGCTTGGCGCGGTCGCGTTTGCCGTTGCCCCGGTAGGTGTCGGCGAAGTCGTTGAGCGTCTTGGCGGACGCGGCGAACTTGCCGTCCTCGAACTCGTCGACCCCGCAGGCGTACGCCCCGGACTCCACCGCGCTCTCGGCGTCGCCGCTGAGCCCGTCGCCCGCGTCGTCGGGGAGAGCCTTCGCGGTGGAGCCGATGTTGCGGAGCTCGTCGGTGGCCTGGCAGGGGTCGCTGCCCTTCAGATCCGACGAGCGCTCGTCGATGGCGTCACGGATGGCGGGCTCGACCTTCCCGGCCTGGTCGGAGTCGGGGAACGTACGCAGCAGCTCACCGAACTGACCGCTGCCGCCCGCGGCCGTCCCGAGGCCTTGGGTGCCGCATTCGTAGAGCGAGGTGGCGAGGCGGTCGTCGGGCCAGGTGGCGAGGGAGCCGAGGCGGTCCTTGCCGAGGTCGTCGGGGAGGGTGCGGAGGTACTTGAGGGGTTCGAGGGCGTCGCAGTACTTGCGCTCCTCGTAGGGGGTTGCGATGGACTCGTAGTACGTCTTCAGGCTGTCCGGCACGCGGTCGGCGGCCTTCGAGCCGGGGTGGTCGTCGCCGAGGTCGCGGTAGACGGCGAGGGCGGAGCGGTAGTCGTCCTTGGCGGAGTCGAAGGGCCGGCCGTCGGCAGCGCTGACGATCTTGTCGGCCTTCTCCAGGCGGTCGAGCAGCATCTCCTCGATGGCGTCGTCGCGCGCGCCGTCGTACGCGATGACGCCGCCGGCCGGCACGGCGAGCAGCACGAGGCCGAGCCCGACGGCGATGGGTGCGCGCAGCGGCCAGGTGTGCCGGGGGCTGCGCAGGGCGCGGCGTGCCCCGTCGGCGGCGGCCAGGACCAGGAGGGTCACATAGCCGATGAGTACGCCGCCGGGTACGCCGTCCACGTCGGCGGGCAGCGCCACGAAGAGCAACCCGGCGGTCGCGGCCCAGCAGAGGGCGGCCGGCAGCCACCGCTTGAGCAGGACGTAGCCGAGGCCGAGGCCGGTGAGGTTGAGCAGGGCGGTGGAGAGGGCTTGGAGGGCGTCAGGGGGCGGAGGGGGTGGAGGGGGCGGCCCGGCCGCGGGTGGCCCGACGGTGGGCGGGGCGGCGGGCGGCGGTGGGACGACGGGTGGCGGCGGCCCGAACTGG
This sequence comes from Streptomyces sp. NPDC059037, assembly GCF_042740015.1. Lineage (NCBI taxonomy): Bacteria > Bacillati > Actinomycetota > Actinomycetes > Kitasatosporales > Streptomycetaceae > Streptomyces > Streptomyces sp. NPDC059037. The sequence goes on along the minus strand of NZ_JBHYIG010000210.1, from coordinate 4,095 downwards.
CCGCCTGGGCCGCTCTGACCGCCTTGGCCGCCTTGGCCGCTCTGACCGCCTTGGCCGCTCTGACCGCCTTGAGGCGCTTCCCCCTGATTGGCGCCCGGTACCGAGTCGTGCGGTTCCCCAGGTTGCATTTGCGGCTCCCCCCAGCCGGTGCATGCAGCGCGCGTTGATTTGCGCCCAATTCCCCTACGATCGGGGAAAGTCGGACACCCGTCAACTGCGCCGACCCAGCGCCTTCGCCCGGGTGTGGGACCAGCCGGTCAGGAGGACTCCGGCGGCGAGCGCCACGGTGTAGGCGGTCAGGAGGGCGGGGAAGCCGCCGGGTATCCAGCCGAGGAAGCCGTTGTAGTCGTGGTCGATGAGCAGTCGGATGAGGCCTTGCGCCGAGAAACACATCAGGACTGCGCCGAGGATCTGCAGGATGTCGTACTTCACGTTACGAACGTATCAGCGCGAGATGCGAAATCCCTTTGCTATGAGCCCCTTTCTCTTAATTACGTCACACATTCTAAGTCCTATAGTGGATGGTGTGCGTGACGAAAAGAATGCTCGGGAGACGGCCCGCTGCACGGTCTGCCGTGCGGAAATGAGCACGGCGGGCAAGCGCGGCCGCCCCGCCCTCTACTGCTCCCGCAGCTGCCAGGCGAGGGCCTACCGGCGCCGGAAGCTGACCCCCGCCCCCGAGGCCGCCCGCCCCGCGGACACGGTGACGAGCGCGCAGTCGCGCAAGCGGCGCCGCCAGATCGCCGAGGCGGTGTGGCGCATCGCCGCCGAGCGGGGCCTGGACGCGGCGAGCATGCGGGAGATCGCGGCGGAGGCCGGGGTGTCGCTCCGTGTCGTCCAGTACCACTTCGGCAGCAAGCACCAACTCCTGGTGACCGCCCTGCACCTGCTCCACCGCGAGAACGAACGCCTGGCCAGGACCCGCGTCCACTTCGACCCCGCGAACCTGCGCGGGGTCCTGAGCGCGATGCTCGACGAGTTCCTGCCCCTGGACGCCCAACGGACCATGGCGCTGCGGGTGTTCTCCGCGTACTACGCCCGCAGCCTCACCGACCCGGCCATCGCGGCGGTCTTCCTGAGCGACGAGCACCCCCTGGAGGACCTGATCGCCGGCTTCATCGCCATGGCCCAGACGAACGGCCAGACGGCCCCCGGCCTGGACGCCCGCCGAGAGGCGGACCTGCTGGTGGCGGCGGCGGTCGGACTGGGCGGGGACGTACTGCACGAGCGCCGCACGCTGGATGACGTACGCGCCACGCTCGACTACCACTTGGCGAAGATCTTCAGCCCGGCGGCCTAGCCATCGCTCGGGCTTCTGGAGTACGTCGTCGGGATGAGCGGGCTTGGGACTCGGGCCCGATTTCCTTGCGGGCAGGCCCAATTAGCGTCCTGCCCATGCGAATTGGACTGCTTGGAACAGGAAATGTGGCGCGTGCGGTGGCAACTGGCTGGAGTGCGGCCGGACATGACGTCGTGTTGGGGTCGCGGAACCCCAAGGAGCGGGGAGAGGCCGAGGAGCTGAAGGGGTTCACCCTCGTCGGGCTCGGTGAGGCGGCCGCGCACGGTGAGGTGCTGGTGAACGCGACGCCGGGCACGGCTTCTATGGACGTACTGAAGGAGATCGGCGCGGCCGCTCTCGCCGGGAAGGTGCTTGTCGACATCGGGGTCGGCTATACCTTCACCGACACCATGGAGCTGTCCCACCCCAACTACAGCCTCAGCGAGGAGATTCAGCAGGAGTACCCCGAGCTGCGGGTGGTCAAGACGCTCGCCACCGTGGACCGGTTCGTGATGGTGGACCCGGCGAGTCTGGTGGGTCCGAGCACGATCTTCCTCTCCGGTGACGACGAGGCCGCCAAGGGGGTCACCCGTGGGCTGCTCGGCGACCTGGGATGGCCCGATGCCTCCCAGTTGGACCTGGGAGGCATCGTGACCGCGCGCGGTCAGGAACACTTCGCGCTGCTGTTCTCGGGCATCGCGGTGGCGATCGGCTCGTACGAGTTCGGCATCCAGGTGGTGCCGCAGCGGACCGCCTCTTAGCGAGGGGCGAGGCGGTGGCGCCGGGTTCAGCCGGCCGGGGAGTCGCTGACCTTCCCGACCGGGCTGATCTCCAGCTTCACTGCGCCCTCGCCGTCCGAGACCGGGAGCGTGCCCGCGGGCCAGTCGAGCGTGACGTGCTTCGTCTCGTTCGGGGGCGTCACGACGAGGTTGGTGATGCGGATGCCGGAGCCGCCCGTGTTGTTGTACGGGAACGTGATGTTGAAGGCGGCGGACTCGCCGTCCTTCAGGATGTCGGGGTGCGGGGCCTCGCCGTTCCGGTCGACGGAGAGGGTGTCGCCCGTGGACGCCGTCAGGTCGACTCCCGCGTAGCCGTTGATCGAGCAGTCGCGGCCGCCGCCGTTCTTGAAGACGACGGTGACGACGCCTTCCGTCTTGTCGGTGGTGTTGTCCGTGGCGTTCACTTCGAGCTCGTCCGTACGGCAGATGTCGATCTTGCCGTCGCTGTTGTCGCCGGTGCCGGCGGCGGTCCCCTGCGCGGCCTCGCCACCGCCGGTGGAGCCTTCGCCGCCGCTGGAGCCTTCACCGCCGGTCGAGGCTTCGCCCGATCCGCCGCCGGTGGTGCCGCCGGTGCCGCTGCCCTTGTCGTCGCTGCCCTTGTCCGCCGACGCGGCGGGGGACGTGGTCGAGGTGTCCGCCGACGCGTTGTCGTCGCCGTTGCAGGCGGTGAGCGAGAGGGTGGCGACGAGGCCGATGACGGCGGCGACTGCCTTGCGGGTGTGCTTCATGGGATCCCCCCGGAGTAGCTGTGCTGGTCTGTCTTGATCACAGCTAAGGGGGCGGGTCCCGGCGGGGGCAAGGAACGCCGGGTCATCCGGGACGCTGGAATGCTTCCAGGGGGTCTGACCTGCGGGGATGCCCCTTGCCTGGAACGCCGGGGTGGGATGCTCGAAGCCCGGTTTGATCATGGACATGCGGTTGCTCTAAGGTCCCGGCGTCATGACTCGGCGGGGGAACGGATCACACCATCATGCGTACGCGCTTCAGGCTGGCGGCGGTTGTCGGGGCGGCGGCTCTTGTTCTGACGGTCACCGGGTGTGAGGGGGATGAGGGGGGCAAGGGGGAGGGCGGCGGCGCGGACAGGGCTACGGGGTCCTCCACGCCCTCCACGCCCTCCGCGTCCTCCTCGTCCTCCTCGTCCTCCTCGTCCACCGCGTCTTCCGGTGACGGATCCGCTCGTAACGGCGGGGCCAGCGGTGGGCCCGAGGTCCGGCAGAAGATGATGCTGGACAACATGCCGGAGGCGAAGACCGTCATGGCGGCGGGCGAGTACCTTCAGCGCTTCACCACGTGTGACAGGTACAGCATCGATCCTTCCGATGAGCGCTACTACCCCATGGACGAGAAGTTCGACATGAGCTGGGGCGTGCAGTTCCGCGGGACCTGTGACGACGGTGCGGACGGCTGGATCCGGGTCTTCAAGACCAGCGACATGGAGAAGTTCCAGACGGCGTACAAGGCGGACCTCGCCGAGGAGATGAAGGGCGACGCGCTGGCGGACGTGGAGGGCGGGTTCGCCGTCGGCAAGGATTTCGCGGTGATCGCACCGGACGGAGAGACCCTCCGCGATCTCTCGGCCTCGGGGCTCCTGGAGCTGAACTGCAACCCGAACTTCCGGGTGCGGGGGGATGTGTCGACGGCGCCGGCGCTGGTTGACGGGTGTGTGCTGACGGATGAGTTTGTGGAGCCGGAGTAGGGGGCTTTGCTGGGCCGGTGGTGGTGTTCTTACCGGGGCCGCCCGGTTGTCCTGAGGTTGGCGGTTCCGGGCCGGGTGTAAAGGGCGCTCCTTCGTCGCGTCGGCTGCGCCGATTCCGCTGCGCTCCACCCTTGACACCCACCCCTCCACCGCGAGAAGCGAATTGACCGGGCGGCCACGAAGCGGGGCTCACGGGGACCACCCGGCGGGGCGTGCGGCTTGTCTGCCGGGTGCGGACCAGTTCGTAGCAGGCGCCGTGAGGCTGGATGAGTGCGCGGCCGGTCCGGGAATGGGTCCCGGTCTCGTCAAGCGTCTGACGACCGGATCTTCCGGGGTGGCCG
>NZ_JBHYIG010000209.1:0-17275 GCF_042740015.1 Streptomyces sp. NPDC059037 | reverse complement strand
CGCCAGACTCCAGTCCCACGTCGCCGCATCAAAACTCGGCGACGCAAACTGCAACACCCGACTCCCCGGACCCAACCCCAACTCCGGACCCGACGACGCCACCAGATTCACCAAACCGGCATGCGCCACCACCACACCCTTGGGCACACCCGTCGAACCGGAGGTGTAGATGACGTACGCGGGATGCACGGGGTCAGGGCCCGTGGCCAGGTCGGCGGGCTCCAGGTGGGCCAGCCGGTCCTGCACGGCGGTGTCGTCGACGAGAACCGTGGGAGTGCCGGCCGCCCACTCACCGGTGGTGGTCGAGTGCGTGAGGACGAGCGCCGGGCGGGCGTCCTCGATCATGAAGCGGATCCGCTCCACCGGATAGGCGGTGTCGATCGGCAGATACGCCGCACCCGCCTTCCACACAGCGAGGACCGCGACCACCAGCTCCGCAGACCGAGGCAACGCCAGAGCCACCAACTGCTCCGGCCCCACGCCCTGTTCCACCAGCAGCCGCGCCAGACGATTCGCCCGCGCATTCAGCTCGCCATACGAATAGACCGTCTCGCCATCCGCCGACACCACAGCCGCCGCATCCGGCGCCTTCGCCGCCCACGACTCAAAAACCTCCGACGCGGCCATGCCCCTCGGCACCTCCGTCAGCGGACCACGACCCCACACCTCCACCACACGCTCACGCTCAGCAGAAGCCAACAGACTCGTCGCACCCACCCGCTCATCAGCACCCGCCGCCACAGCCGACAGGAGGCGAAGCAGACGGTCGAGGAGGGCGTCCGCGTCCGGGCGGGTGTAGCTGTCGGTGCGGTAGTCGAGGCGCAGCCGCAGTCGGGGGCCGGGAACTACCACGAGGTTCAGGGGGTAGTGGGCGCCGTCGTGGCCGGTGGCTCCGGTGACCCGCAGTCCGGTGGCCTCGTCGACGGGCTTGGCGGTGCGGTCGGCCAGGTAGTTCTCGAAGGCGACGACGGTGTCGAACAGGTTGCCGGGACCGGCTGCCCGCTGGGTCTCCGTGAGGGCCAGGTGCTGGTGGGGAAGGAGAGCGCCCTGCTCCGCCTGGACGCGGGCGGCGAGGTCCGCCCAGGTCTCGTCGGCGTCCATCCGCACGCGTACCGGAACCGTGTTGATGAACAGGCCGATCATGCTCTCGATGCCCGGGATCTCGGGCGAGCGGCCCGAGACGACGGCGCCGAAGACCACGTCGTCCTGGCCGGTCATCCGGCCGATGAGTACGCCCCAGGCGCACTGCACCAGGGTGTTGAGGGTGACGCCCGCGCGGCGGGCCTCGGCGTCGAGTGCCGTGGTGGTGTCCGCGTCCAGGTGGGACACCAGACGGTCGGGCAGGGGCGCGGGCCCCTCTTCCGTGGTGGGTGCGTTGGCGTTGGCGTTGGCGTTGGCCAGGAACGTCGGTTCGGCCCCTGCCATCGCCTGGGTCCAGGCGTCCAGTGCGGCCGTGCGGTCGCGCTCCGCGAGCCAGGTCAGGTAGTCGCGGTAGGGCGTCGTCCTTGCCAGGGCGGAGTCGTCGCCTCCGGACGCGTAGAGCCGGTACAGGGCGAGGAGTTCATTGACGTGGAGGGTCGAGGACCAGCCGTCCGTGAGGATGTGGTGCTGGGTGATGACCAGGCAGTGGCGCTCCTCGCCCAGGCACACCAGGGCGAACCGCATGAGCGGGGGCTGTGAGAGGTCGAAGCGGCGGGAGCGCTCTTCGGCCAGGAAGGCGTCCAGTGCGGCGTCGGGGCATGCCGAAAGATCGACGTCCTGCCAGGGGAGCTGCGTTCCGTCCTCGATGATCTGCACCGGGCGGTCCAAGCCCTCGTGGCGGAACGCCGCCCGCAGATTGGCGTGGCGTTCCAGCATGCGCTGTCCCGCCGCCCGCAGCGCCTTGCCGTCCACGGCGCCGTCGAGGCGGAGCGCCATCTGGACCGTGTAGACGTCGGGGCCCGCGCTGTCGGCGATGGCGTGGAAGAGCATGCCTTCCTGGAGCGGGGACAGCGGCCAGACGTCGGACAGCTCCGGGTGGTGTTCTTCGAGGCGGGCGATCTGCTCGTGGGTGAGGTGTACGAGATCGAGGTCGCTCGGGGTCCGGCCGGCGGGCGCGGGGCTTTCGGCGTGCGTGGCGAGGGCGTCGAGCGCGGCCAGCCAGGCGTCGGCGAGACCCTGGACGGAGTCGCGGGGGAAGCGGGCCTCGGGCCACTTGAAGGTGGCGCTCAGCTCGGAGCCGTCGGCGGAGTCGACCGTGACGGCATTGATCTCCAGGGGGTGCGGGGCCCGCATACGGGGGTCGAGGCCGCCGAGCGACGGGTTGCCGGGGACCTGGTGCCAGTCCGCCGCCGTGGTGTCGGCGCCGGGGGCGGGCACGGTGAAGCGGCCGAGGTAGTTGAAGGCGACCTGGGGGTCGGCGAGTTGAGCGAGGGTGTGGGCGGTCTCCGGGTTGAGGTGGCGCAGCAGTCCGTACGCGAACCCGTTGTCGGGGACGGCGCGGAGCTGCTCCTTGACCTGTTGCAGCGCACGGCCGACCGCGGGGCCGCCGGTGCGCAGGTCGGCGGCGGGCACGGTTCCCGGGTCGAGCCTGACCGGCGCCATGCTGGTGAACCAGCCGACGGTACGGGCGGTGTCGGCGCCGGGGAAGGCGTCCTGGCGGCCGTGTCCCTCCAGGTCGATGAGGGTGGCGGTGTGCCGGGGGTCGTTGCGCCAGGCCGCGAGGGCGAGGGCGAGCCCGGTCAGGAGCACCTCGTTGGTGGTGGAGTGCAGCGCGGCGGGCACGCGGGCGAGCAGGGCCTCGGTGAGCTCGGCGGGGACGGTGAGACGCAGCGAGGCGAGCGAGGCGGCGGTGTCGTACGCGGGACGGTCTTCGGCAGTGTCGTACGCAGGACGGTCTTCGACGGTGTCGTACGCAGGACGGTCTTCGACGGTGTCGTACGCAGGACGGTCTTCGGCAGTGTCGCCAAGCCCCGGCTCCGACTCCGACTCCGACTCCGACTCCAGATCCGACTCCGACTCCGACCCCGACTCCAGATCCGGCTGCGGCTCCACATCCGGCCCAAGCCCCGCCCGCGGCTCCACCCCGGACAGCATCTCGGTCCACAGCGGCAGCGACTCGGCGGCACGCTCCTCCCCCGCCAGTTCCGTCAGCCTGCGGGACCACTGCCGGAAGGATGTGCCGACCGGCGCCAACTCCGGGGCCCGGCCCGCGAGTACGGCCGTACCGGCGATGGCGAGGTCCGGCAGCAGGATGCGCCAGGAGACGCCGTCCACCACCAGGTGATGGATCGTCAGGAGCAGTCGGCCCGGCTCCGCGGGCCCGTTGTCGAACCAGACGGCCTGCAGCATGACCCCGTCACGCGGGGCGAGCCGGTCCCGTGCCTGCTCGGCGTGGTCGGCGAGGAGTTCACGGCGGCGCTCCTCGTCGAGACCGGCGGTCGCGACCCGGGTGAGGTGCGGATCGACCGGCGTCGCGCCGGGCGGCGGGACGTCCAGCGCCCAGCCGGAGCCGGACGCGTCCCGCACGAGGCGGGCCCGCAGCATGTCGTGGTGGTCGACGAGCGCCTGGAGGGCGTCGCCCAGCTGTGCGCGGCCCATGCCCGCGGGCACCTGCACCAGCATCGACTGGTGGAAGGCGTCGAAGGGGTGGCCGGGTTCGGTGAGCCAGTGCATGACGGGCGTCAGCGGCAGCTCGCCCACGCCGGAGCGGTCGGCGTCCGTGGCGTCGTCGCCCGTGGCGCGGTCGCCGCCGAGCGGACGTGCCCTGCGGGCCAGCGCCTCGGGCGTCTGGTCCTTGAAGACGTCGCGCGGGGAGAGGTCGAGGCCGTGTTCGCGGGCCCGGCTGACCAGGACGATGGAGCTGATGCTGTCGCCGCCGAGGGCGAAGAAGCCGTCGTCGACGCCGACTTGGGCGGCGTCCAGGCCGAGGACGTCGGCGAACAGGGCGGTGAGCGTCTTCTCCTGCGGGGTGCCGGGTGCGCGGGCGGGGGTGGTGCGCGCGTAGTCGGGTGCGGGCAGCGCCTTGCGGTCCAGCTTGCCGTGGGGGGTCAGCGGCAGCGTGTCCACGACGACCACGGCCGCGGGCACCATGTACTCCGGCAGCCGCGCCGCGACGGCCTGCTTGACCCGGTCCACATCGACCTTCACCCGGCCCACGTCGACGGGGCCTTCGGGTACGGGTACGACGGTGCCGTCAGGCACGACAGAGCCGTCAGGCACGCCAGAGCCATCCGACGCGCCAGAGCCATCCGGCGCGCCAGAGCTCTCAGGCACGACAGAGCTCTCAGGCACGACGTAGCCGACAAGCCGCCGGTCACCCGGCCGGTCCTCACGGATGATCGCGGCAGCGCCTGCAACTCCCGTGCAGGACGTCAAGGCCGCCTCGATCTCGCCGAGTTCGATGCGGAAGCCGCGCAGCTTCACCTGGTCGTCGACGCGGCCGAGGAACTGGACCGTGCCGTCGCCGTTCCACCGCACCAGGTCCCCGGTGCGGTACATCCGCGACCCGGCGGGCCCGTACGGATCGGCGACGAACCGCTCGGCCGTCAGCCCCGGCCGGTTCAGATAGCCGCGCGCGACGCCGGCGCCTGCCACGTACAACTCGCCGGGCACACCCGGCGGCACCGGTGAAAGGCCCTCGTCCAGGACGTACACCCGCACGTTCGCGATGGGCCGGCCGATCGGCGGCACCTCGGCGCCCGACAGCGCCTCGCTCAGCGTCGCGCAGACGGTGATCTCCGACGGGCCGTACGCGTTGAACATCTTCCGGCCCGCGGACCAGCGTTCCACGATCTCCGGTCCGCAGGCCTCGCCGCCGACGATCAGCGTCAGCGTGCCCGGCAGCCGCTCCTCGGACAGCACGCGAAGGACCGAGGGCACCAGGGTGCAGTGCGTGATCTCCTCGTCGACGAGGAGATCGATGAGTTCGGGACCCGGCGTGAGCCGGTCCGCGTCGGCGAGTACGAGCGCGGCGCCCGTGAGCAGGGCCGTGAAGAACTCCGATGCGGCGGCGTCGAAGCTGGGCGACAGGAACTGCAGCACCCGGGAGCCCGCACCGATCCCCCACTGCTCGCTCTGCGCGAGCGCGAAGTTGGCGAGCCCCCGGTGCGGGACGGTGACCCCCTTGGGGGTGCCGGTCGAGCCCGAGGTGTAGATGACGTACGCCGGGTGGGCGAGGTCGAGTCCGCCGACCCGGTCGGCGTCGATGAGGTCGGCGGAGTCCAGGTCCGCGAGGCGTTCCTGGACGGCGGGGTCGTCGAGGACGACGACGGTGGTGCCGTCAAGCTCCGGCAGGAGTTCACCCGCGCCGGAGTGGGCCAGGACGAGGCCGGGGCGGGCGTCGCTCAGCATGAAGCGGATGCGGTCGACCGGGTAGGTCGTGTCCAGCGGCAGATAGGCGGCGCCCGCCTTGAGCACGGCGAGCAGCGCGACGATCAGGTCCGGCGACCGGGGGATCGCCAGGGCCACGATCTGCTCGGGGCCGACGCCCTGCGCGACCAGGAGCCTGGCGAGGCGGTTGGCGCGGGCGTTGAGGTCCGCGTACGAGACGTGGGTGCCGTCGGCGATGAGGGCGCTCGCGTCGGGTGCGGCCGCCGCGCGTGCCTGGAACAGCTCGGCGGCGGTGCCGGGCAGGTGGGGCGTCGCGGTGTCGTTCCACGCGTCGACGACCAGGTGCCGCTCGTCGTCCGAGAGCAGGTCGATCGAGCCCACGCGCCGCTCCGGATCGGCGGCCGCGCTCTCGAGGACGCGGATCAGCCGTTCGGCCATGGCGGTGACGGTGGCGTGGTCGAACAGGTCGGTGCGGTACGAGATCACACCGCTGATGCCGTCGGTCGCACCGTCGTCGTGCCGCTCGGCGAGGCTGACGGACAGGTCCATCCGGGCGGACTGGAGGCGGACGGCCTGCGGGGTGGCCTTGAGGCCGCCGAAGTCCGGTGCGGTGCGCGGGGTGTTGTTGAAGGCCAGCATGACCTGGAAGAGCGGGTGGTGGGCGAGGGACCGCGTCGGATTGACCGCCTCGACCATGCTCTCGAAGGGGATGTCCTGGTGGGCGTACGCGTTGAGGTCGGTCTCGCGGACCCGGTCCAGGAGTTCGGCGAAGGTCGGGTCGCCGGACAGATCGGTGCGCAGGACCAGCGTGTTGACGAAGAAGCCGACGAGATCGTCGAGTTCCTCCTCGCCACGCCCGGCGACCGGCGTACCGATCGGGATGTCCGTCCCCGCACCCAGACGATGCAGGAGCACGCCGAGCGCCGCCTGCAGCACCATGAACACGGTCGTCTGACGTGACCGGGCGAGGGCGATCAGCGCGCGATGCAGCTCGGCGTCCACCCGGACCGGAACCGTGCCGCCCTCGTACCCGGCCTGCTCGGGGTACGGGCGGTCGGTCGGCAGCTCAAGCCGCTCCGGCAGCCCCGCGAGCGCCTCGCGCCAGTAGCCGACCTGGGCGGCCAGGAGGCTCTCCGGATCGCTCTCGTCGCCGAGCAACTCCTGCTGCCACAGCGTGTAGTCGGCGTACTGGACCGGCAACGGCGTCCAGGCCGGGGCACGTCCGCCGCGCCGGGCGGCGTAGGCGGCGCTCAGGTCACGCGCCAGCGGCCCCATGGACCAGCCGTCACCCGCGATGTGATGAATCGTCAGGACGAGTACGTGCTCGTCCTCGCCCAGGGTGAACAGGCAGGCCCGCAGCGGCAGTTCGGTCGCCAGGTCGAAGGGATGGCGTATCGCACGGTGCACGGCGGCGGCCAGGTCGGCCTCGTCGCCGACCGGCTCGACGCTCAGCGTCGGCCGGGCCTCGGACACCGCGACGACCTGCTGATACGGCTGGCCGTCCACGTCGGGGAAGACCGTGCGCAGCGCCTCGTGCCGCTCCACGACATCGGCGAGCGCGGCCCGCAGGGCATCCGCGTCCAGCGCACCGGAGATGCGCAGTGCCGCGGCGCCGTTGTACGTCGCGCTGGGGCCCTCCAGGCGGTAGAGGAACCACAGGCGGCGCTGCGCGAAGGACAGCGGCATCCGCTCGGGGCGGACCGCGGGCAGGACCGGCGGCCGTACCGTCGTGCCGCCGCCGAACAGCCGCGTGAGGCCGGCCACCGTGGGCGACTCGAAGAACGCCTTGATGCCGAGCTGCACGCCCAGGGCGCTGCGGATGCGGCCGATGACGCGGGCGGCGAGCAGGGAGTGGCCGCCGAGGTCGAAGAAGTCGTCGTCCGCGCCGACCCGGTCGGGCTCGATGCCGAGCACGTCGGCGAAGAGCCCGGCCAGGATCTCCTCACGGGGGTCGCGCCGCGGCTTCTCGCCCCGGCCGTCGGCACCGCCGTCGGTGTCGGCCGCGTAGTCCGGTGCCGGCAGCGCCTTGCGGTCCAGCTTTCCGTGCGCGGTCAGCGGCAGGCCGTCCAGGACGACGACCGCGGACGGCACCATGTACTCGGGCAGCCGTGCGGCGAGCAGTTCCCGCACCTCGGCCGGGTCGACGGCACCGCCGGTCTCCGCGACGACGTAGCCGACGAGACGCCGGTCCCCCGGCTGGTCCTCGCGCACCACCACCGCGGCCCGCGCCACCTGTGCGCAGCCGGTGAGCGCGGCCTCGATCTCGCCGAGCTCGATGCGGAAGCCGCGCAGCTTGACCTGGTCGTCGGCCCGGCCGAGGAAGACGAGCGTGCCGTCGGCGTTCCAGCGCGCCAGGTCGCCGGTGCGGTACATGCGGGACCCGGCGGGGCCGTGCGGATCGGCGACGAACCGCTGGCCGGTCAGACCGGGCCGCCGCAGATACCCGCGCGCCAGGCCCGCACCCGCCACATACAGCTCGCCGGGAACCCCGGGCGGCACCGGACGCAGCCCCGCGTCCAGGACGTACACCCGCGTGTTGGCCATCGGACGGCCGATCGGGACGGGCCCGTCGGGCACTTCGTCCCCCGGCTCGATCCTGAACTCCGTGCAGTTCACGGTGGCTTCGGTCGGGCCGTACACATTCAGGACGGTCACGTCCGGGTGCGCGGAGCGCCACGTCCGCAGCGCATCGCCGAGCAGCGCCTCACCGCCGAGCAGCAGCTCCCGGCGCGGCGAGATCTCCTCGGGAAGGCCTTCGAGGAGCGCGAGGTGGCTGGGCGTGGCCTTGAGGAAGTCACAGCCGAGCGACCGCACCTCCGCGTTGCCCTCCAGGTCGTCCCGCAGCTCGGCGAGGACCACGCGGCCGCCGGAGACGAGCGGGGTGAAGAGCGCGGTGATCGAGAGGTCGAAGGAGAGGGAGGTGTGCAGGAGCGCGACGCCTTGAGCCCCTGGGTAGCGGCGGCTGGTGTCGCGGAGGTAGTCGGTCACCGCCGCGTGCGGGACGGCGACGCCCTTGGGGGTGCCGGTGGAGCCCGAGGTGTAGATGACGTACGCGGGGTGTGCGGGGTCCAGCGGCGAGACGCGGTCGGTGTCGCCCGGATCGGCGGCGGGCTGCCGGTCCAGGAGCTGCACGACGGCCGGGTCGTCAAGGTGGAGGACGGGGGTGCCGTCGGCCCAGAGGCCGCCGGTGGCGGTGGCGGTTTCGGTGTCGCTGTCGGTATCGGTATCGGTATCGGTGAGGACGAGGGTGGGGCGCGCGTCCTGGACCATGAAGCGGATGCGGTCGACCGGGTAACCGGTGTCGATCGGCAGGTAGGCGGCACCGGTCTTCAACACGCCCAGAACCGCGGTGATCACCTCGGCGGACCGGGGCAGCGCGAGGGCGACGATGTGCTCCGGGCCGACGCCGCGCTCGATCAGCAGCCGCGCCAACTGGTTGGCGCGGGCGTTGAGTTCCGCGTACGAGGTGTGCGCGCCGTCGACGGTCAGCGCGGTCGCGTCGGGCGTCGCGTGGGCCTGCGCCTGGAACAGCTCGGGGAGCGTACCGGGCGTGGTGGGCACTGCGGTGTCGTTCCACGTCCGGAGCAGCTCGTCCTGCTCGGCGGCCGACAGCAGATCCACCGCCCCGACGAGCTGCTCGGGGTCGTCGAGAAGACTCGTCAGCGCCTGGCGGTACCAGCGCCCGATGGCCTCGATCCGCTCCCGCGAGAACCGGGTCGCGTCGAACTGGATGACTCCGTCGATCCCCTGCGGCTCACCGTCGGGGCCGTACCGCTCCCGCAGGGTCAGGGTCAGATCCCGGCGCGAGACCTGTGTGTTCCACGACGAGGTCGACACGTCGAGACCGGGGATCTCCAGCTGCCGCGTCTCGTGGTTCTGCAGCGTGAGCATGACCTGGTAGAGCGGCTGATGGTCCGCCGAACGGGCCGGGTTGAGGACTTCCACCAGACTCTCGAACGGCACGTCCTGGTGGGCGTAGGCGTTGAGGTCGGTCTCGCGTACGCGGTCGAGGAGCTCGGCAAAGGTGGGGTCGCCGGACAGGTCGGTGCGCAGGACCAGGGTGTTGACGAAGTTGCCGACGAGCGTGTCCAGCTCCTGCTGGGCCCGGCCGGCCGTCGGCGTGCCGATGGGGATGTCGGTGCCCGCGCCGAGCCGGTGCAGAAGCACGCCGAGGGCGGCCTGCAGCACCATGAACACGGTGCTGCGGTGCCCCCGCGCCACCTCGACAAGCTCGGCGTGCAGGTCCGCCGCCAAGGGCAGCGAGGCCACCTCACCGCGCCGCTCGCCCGCGGCCGTCCCCGGGAGGTCGGCGGGCAGGTCGATGCGGTCGGGGAGGTCGGCCAGGGCCTGCTTCCAGTAGCCGAGTTGCGCGGAGAGGAGGCTGTCGGGGTCGGTGTCGTCGCCGAGGAGTTGGTGCTGCCAGAGGGTGTAGTCGGCGTACTGGACCGGGAGGGGGGTCCAGGCCGGGGCGCTGCCGTCACGGCGGGCGGCGTAGGCGGTGCTGAGGTCGCGGGCCAGCGGGCCCATGGACCAGCCGTCACCGGCGATGTGATGGATGGTCAGGACGAGTACGTGCTCGTCCTTGCCCAAGCTGAACAAGCGGGCCCGCAGGGGCAGTTCGGTGGCGAGGTCGAAGCTGTGGCGTACGGCTTGGTCGATGGCGGTGGTGAGGTCGGCCTCGTCGATCGTCTCGACGGTGACGTCGGGGCGGGCCTCGGCTGCGGGCAGGATCTGCTGGTGCGGCTGGCCGTCGATGTCGGGGAAGACGGTGCGCAGGGCCTCGTGGCGTTCGACGACATCACCTAGCGCGGCCTGCAAGGCGTCCGCGTCCAGGGGTCCGGTGAGGCGGAGTACGACGGGGACGTTGTAGGTGGGGCTGGGGCCTTCGAGGCGGTAGAGGAACCAGAGGCGGCGCTGGGCGAAGGACAGCGGCATCGGCTGCGGGCGGGTGGTGGCCGCCACCAGCGCGGGGCGGTCGGTCCTGCTGCCGGCGTCTGTGCCGGTGTCGAGGGTTCGTGCCAGGGTCGCGATGGTGGGTGCGGTGAACAGGTCCCGGATCGCCAGGTCCGTTCCCAGCACCGCCCGTATTCGGCCTATCAGCCGCATCGCGAGCAGTGAATGCCCGCCCAGCGTAAAGAAGTCGTCCTCCACACCCACCTGGCTCGGCTCAAGCCCAAGCACCTCGGCGAAGAGTCCGGCCAGGATCTCCTCGCGCGCATCGCGCGGAGCACGGGAGGGTCCATTGCCGCCCGTGTAGTCGGGTGCGGGCAGCGCCTTGCGGTCCAGCTTCCCGTTGGGGGTGAGGGGGAGTTCCGTGACTGTGACGACGGCTGCGGGGACCATGTAGTCGGGGAGCCGGTCGGCCAGGAGGTTTCGGATGGCGACGGTATCCACGCCGTGACTGTTGTTCTCGGGTACGACGTAGCCGACGAGGCGGCGGTCGCCGGGCCGGTCCTCACGGATGACGGCGGCGGCGCCGGCGACACCCGGACAGGCCGTCAACGCGGCTTCGATTTCCCCGAGTTCGATGCGGAAGCCGCGCAGCTTGACCTGGTCGTCGGCGCGACCCAGGAAGTGCAGGGTGCCGTCGGTGTTCCAGCGGGCGAGGTCGCCGGTCCGGTACATGCGGGTGGCGGGCGGCCCGTAGGGGTCGGCGACGAATCGCTGACCGGTCAGCCCAGGCCGGTTCAGATAGCCGCGCGCGACGCCCGCCCCGGCGACGTACAACTCACCGGGAACACAGGGAGGTACAGGTGCTAGCCCCGCATTCAGCACATACACCCGCACGTTCGCGATCGGGCGGCCGATCGGCGGCACGACGGCGCCCGACAGGGGCTCGCTCATCGTGGCGCAGACCGTCGTCTCCGACGGCCCGTACGCGTTGATCATCTGCCGCCCTGCGGACCAGCGCTCGACTGCGTCCGGCCCACAGGCCTCGCCCGCCACCACCAGCGTCAGCGACGTCGGTACCTCCGCAACCTCCAGGAGAGGCAGCGCGGACGGTGGGAGGGTGCAGTGGCTGACGCCCGCGTCACGCAACACCGCCGCCAGGGCCGCTCCCGGCGCCAACTGCTCCGCATCGGCGGTCACGAGGGCGCCGCCCGAGAGCAGGGCGGTGAAGATCTCGGAGGCCGCGGCGTCGAAGCTGGGCGATGCGAACTGCAGGACACGGCTGTGGGTGTCGATCTGCCACTGCTCGCTCTGCGCGAGGGCGAGGTTGACCAGCCCGGCGTGGTGGGCCACGACTCCCTTGGGTACGCCGGTCGATCCGGAGGTGTAGATGACGTACGCGGGGTGGTCCGGAACCAGAGGTGCCACCCGGTCCGCGTCCCTCAGGTCAGCGGCCGACAGTCCCGCAAGCCGCTCCTCGACCCCTGCACCGTTCAAGACCAGCGCAGTGACACCCTCCTGCGGCAGCAGACCCACCGAGGCCGAGTCCGCGAGGACCACGCTCGGTCGGGCATCCCGGAGCATGAACCCGATCCGCTCCACCGGATAGGCGGTGTCGATCGGCAGATACGCCGCACCCGCCTTCAGCACCGCCAGAACGGCGACCACCAGCTCCGGAGACCGAGGCAGCGCAAGAGCCACTACCTGCTCCGGCCCCACGCCCCGCTCCACGAGCAGCCGCGCCAGGCGATTCGCGCGAGCGTTCAACTCGCCGTAGGTGAACGCCACTTCACCGTCCGCAGACATCACGGCCGCGGCATCCGGCGCCCCGGCGACCCGCTCCTCGAAGCGGGTGGGCACCGTGCTCACCGGCGCCCCCGCCCCCGCCTTCGAGCCACTCCACGCCCCCAGCACGGACTCCCGCTCGCCGGCGGTCAGCAGGCTCAGCGAGCCCACCCGCTGGTCCGGTCCCGCATTCGCCATTCGTCCCAGGAAGAGGAGGAATCTCTCGACATGGGCGTCGAGTTCCTCCTGGCTGTACATCTGGTTGTTCGCGTCGAAGTGCGCCTCTATGGAGCCTTCGCGCTCACCCTCGTGGAAGGCCATGGAGAAGTCGTCGGTGTAGCGTCGCGAGATGCTGCTCGCCTTGGCCCGGTGGCCGCCGAAGTCGATGTCGTAGTCGAATGCCATGACATTGACGACGGGTCCATAGGGGAGGCCGGCGCCCGTCGTCCAGGCGAGTTCACGGCGCAGATCCTCCATTCGATATCTGCTGTGCCTGGCCGCACGGGTCGTCTGGGCCCAGACCTGCTTTGCGACCTTGGACAAAGGCAGTTCGGGCCCCACCGCGATGTGCAGCGGAACGACATTGACCGCCATTCCCGGTGTATTGCGCTCGTCCTCGTCCAGACGGCCCGAGACGGGAAGTCCGACGGATACCGTGCTCTCTCCGGTGACCGCGCCCAAATAGACGGCAGTTGCCACAACGGCCAATACCGACCAGCTGACGCCGAGTTGAGCGGCCGCGGAACGCAACGTGTCCGCGAGATGTGCGTCGAGCGTGGTGCGCTGCCGGAGAATTTCCGTGGGCCTGCTGTACGGCCGGTCGGACAGACTGACCGGGGCAGGGGCGTTACGGAGTCGCTTGAGCCAGTATCGGCGGTCGGTTTCCTGCTCCTCTGAACCGCGATAACTGCTCTCGCGTTCCAGCAGGGTTCGGAAGGGAGGAAACGGAGCTCCGTCATCCGGTTGACCGGTGACCATGGCCGAGTAGACCTGGGCGGTACGGCGGGTGATCAGCGCGGAACTCCACGCGTCCATGACGACGTGATGGTAACGGCTGTAAAGGATATGGGAGTTCGGGCCGACGGTGAGCAGCGCGGGGGCGTACAACGGTCCTTGGACCAGGTCGAACGCGGTGTCCATGTCCGACCGCATCCATGCCTCGGCCGCTTCCCGCGGGTTCGCATCCGCGCTGAAGTCGACGCGGCGTACCGGCACATGAGCGTCCCGGCGCACCTGGACCGGTCCGTCCGAGGCTTCCGGATCACCGGTCGGTCCGGGACCGTCGGCGATCGTGAACCGCAGCGTCTCCGCCTCGTCGAGAACAATCCGGTGTGCCCGCTCAAGAATATCGGGCACGATTGGCCCGCGGATCTCGACCTGCTCGCCGACGTTGTACACCGAGCCGCCAGGCCCCAGCGAACCGGCGAACCAGACACCCAACTGAGCCGCCGTCAACGGCCATTGTTCATCCATGGGATCCGGCACCCCACGCCCCCCGCAGCGACTTGAACCCGGGCCCGGTCACTCGCCGGGCGACTGCATAGTTACACATTGTGCCTTCCGGCTGCACATGGTTTGGCATCCGGTTTCGGAGTGTTACCCGAAGGGTCGGCAACAGTCATCCTTACCGGTGTCTTACTAGTGTTGGATACGCCACAGTTCGGCTACTTCAACGCGTCTTGCGGGGCGTCAGAACTCGTGCGCAGAGGGGGTGTTGGGGCAGGTGGCGCGCATCACGGGTGACAGCCTCGGGCAACTGTAGTAGCGTCTGACCAGGCTCATCGCCACGTGTCGAGATGTATATTCGACACGGGAGAGCGGGGCCCATGGAAAGCTTTCTCGGGGGAGATCTCAAAGGCATGGCAGGCTTATCTGCGAGTTGTCGTCAATTTGGCTACGGGCGGATCGGCCGATTCGAAAGCCTTTCTCGATGCCGTGCCCCTGTCGATTCAACACATCTCGGCTATCCCTTTCCGGATCCCTTTCTTTGCGATCCGGCACGAATGGTGCCCGAGCCTTCATCGGTGTCCAAGTAACAAGCAGCGCATGAGTCACGAGTAGCGTCCAAAGTACGTACGGGGAGTGGATCAGCCATGTCGCATGAGCTCGAGGATGTCTGGCCGCTCTCGCCGCTGCAGGAGGGGCTGGTCTACCACGCCCTCCTCGACGGCGAGGGGCCCGATGTCTACGCGATTCAGCTGATCCTGGACTTCGAGGGCGCCGTGGACGGCGTCGCGCTGCGCGCCGCGGGGCAGGCCCTGTTGGACCGGCACGCGAATCTGCGCGCCGCGTTCTGGATCGACGACCTCGACCAGCCGGTCCAGGTCGTCGCGCGCGACGTGGAGCTGCCGTGGGAGGAGATCGACCTCACGCACTTGCCCGCCGCGCAGGCCGAGGCCGAGTCGAAGGCGTTCGCCGACGCCGAGCGGGCCCGCCGGTTCGACCTCGAAACCCCGCCCCTGCTGCGGTTCGCCCTGCTCAGGCACCGGCCCGACGAAGGCGGCGCCGACCGCGGCCGGCTGATCATCACCCAGCACCATGTTCTCGTCGACGGCTGGTCGTCGCCCCTGATGGTGCGCGAACTGCTCGCCCTGTACGACGCCAAGGGCGACGACAGCGACCTTCCTCCCGTCACGCCCTACCGGGACTACCTGGTCTGGCTCTCCGAGCAGGACCGCGACGCGGCACTCGCCTCCTGGACCACCGCGCTCTCCGGTGCAGAGCCCACCCATCTCGCAAATCCCGTCCCGGCCACGCCCCTTGACGGCCCCTCAACTTCCCTGCCAGAGCGCTTTGTCACCCAGCTCCCGCAGGAGGCCACGGCTGCGCTGCTCGCGCAGGCGCGCCGCACGGGCGTCACGCTGAGCACGCTCATCCAGGCCGCCTGGGGCGTACTCGTCGGCCGGATGACCGGCCGGGACGACGTGCTGTTCGGCGCCGTCGTCTCGGGCCGCTCGCCCGAGATCCCGGGCATCGAGAGCATGATCGGCCTGTTCATCAACACGGTCCCGGTCCGGGTCCGCGTGGCTGCCGCGGACACCTGGTCCGACCTCGCCGTACGCATCCAGGCCGAACAGGGGGCTCTGCTGCCCCACCAGCACCTGGGGCTCACCGAGATCCAGCGCGCCGCCGGCATCGGCGACGCGTTCGACACCGTCGTGGCCGTCGAGAACTTCCCCGCCGACCGTGACAAGTCCGCCGCCGCCCCGGCACCCGGCCTGAAGATCGCGGCGACCGAGGGCCGCGACGCCACCCACTACCCGCTGAGCCTGGCCATCGCCCCCGGCGATGTCCTCCGCCTCCGCCTGGACTACCGCACCGACCGCTTCGACCACGACACCGTCACCACCATCGCCGACCGTCTGCTTCGCCTCCTGTCGGCTGTGGCGGAGGGTGCTGATGAGCGGGTGGGTGCGACGAGTCTGTTGGCTTCTGCTGAGCGTGAGCGTGTGGTGGGGGTGTGGGGTCGTGGTCCGGTGAGGGACGTGCCGACGGGTACGGCCGCGTCGGAGGTTTTCGAGTCGTGGGCGGCGAAGGCGCCGGATGCGGCGGCTGTGGTGTCGGCGGATGGGGAGACGGTCTATTCGTATGGCGAGCTGAATGCGCGGGCGAATCGTCTGGCTCGGCTGCTGGTGGAACAGGGCGTGGGGCCGGAGCAGTTGGTGGCTTTGGCGTTGCCTCGGTCTGCGGAGCTGGTGGTTGCGGTGCTTGCGGTGTGGAAGGCGGGTGCGGCGTATCTGCCGATCGACACCGCCTATCCGGTGGAGCGGATCCGCTTCATGCTGCGGGATGCCGGGCCGAGCGTGGTCCTTGTGGACTCCGCCTCGGTGGGGCTGCTTCCGGACGAGGGCTTCACCGCGGTCGCTTTGGACGATGCGGGGATAGAGGCGCGGCTGGAGCAGCTTGCGTCCGGTGACTTGCGGGACGCGGACCGTGTGGCGCCTCTGGTTCCGGACCACCCCGCGTACGTCATCTACACCTCCGGTTCGACGGGTGTGCCCAAGGGTGTGGTGGTGGCGCATGCCGGTTTGGTGAATCTGGTGGCGGCGTCGGGTCCGGAGTTGGGGTTGGGTCCGGGGAGTCGGGTGTTGCAGTTTGCGTCGCCGAGTTTTGATGCGGCGACGTGGGACTGGAGTCTGGCGTTGCTGTCGGGTGCTGCGTTGGTGGTGGCCGGGGCTGAGGAGTTGGCTCCGGGGGATGCGCTGGCGCGTGTGCTGCGTGATGCGGGCGTGACGTATTGCATGGTGCCGCCGTCGGCGCTGGGTGTGCTGGATGTGGCGGATGTTCCGGCGTCGTTGACGGTGGTTGTGGGTGGTGAGGCCTGCGGTCCGGATGTGGCTGGGCGCTGGTCGCAGGGCCGTCTGATGGTCAATGCGTATGGTCCGACGGAGTCGACGGTGTGCGCGACGATGAGCGGACCCCTGTCGGGTGCGGTCGTGCCGCCGATCGGCAGGCCGTTGGGGAATGTTCGGGCGTACGTCCTGGATGCGGGGCTCGCCCCGGTGCCGCCGGGTGTTCCTGGTGAGTTGTATGTGGCCGGTGCGGGGCTCGCTCGCGGCTATCTGAACCGGCCGGGGCTGACCGCTGAGCGGTTCGTCGCCGATCCGTACGGCCTGCCCGGCACCCGCATGTATCGCACCGGCGACCTTGCCCGCTGGAACGCCGACGGCACCCTGCACTTCCTGGGTCGCGCCGACGATCAGGTGAAGCTGCGCGGTTTCCGTATCGAACTCGGGGAGATCGAGGCGGCCTTGACGGCCTGCCCGGGAGTCGTCGGCGCTGTCGCCGTCATTCGTGAGGACCGGCCCGGCGACCGCCGCCTCATCGGCTACGTCGTACCCGGCACGGACCACGCCACCCCCGACGCGGCCCAGGTGAAGCAAGCCGTCGCCGACCGCCTGCCGGAGCACATGGTGCCGTCCGCCGTGGTGGTCATGGACGCGTTGCCGTTGATGCCGAACGGGAAGCTGGACCGCAAGGCGCTGCCCGCACCCGACTACACGGGCGGCAACGGACCCTCCCGCGCCCCGCGCGATGCACGCGAGGAGATCCTGGCCGGACTCTTCGCCGAGGTCCTCGGCATCGAGCCCGGCGGCATCGGTGTGGACGACAACTTCTTTACGCTGGGCGGGCATTCACTGCTCGCGATGCGGCTGATAGGCCGAATACGGGCGGTGCTGGGAACGGACCTGGTCATCCGGGACCTGTTCACCGCACCCACCATCGCGACCCTGGCACGAACCCTCGACACCGGCACAGACGCCGGCAGCAGGACCGACCGCCCCGCGCT
>NZ_JBHYIG010000208.1:0-17304 GCF_042740015.1 Streptomyces sp. NPDC059037 | reverse complement strand
CGCCCGCCCGCGGGGGGCCCGCGCGTCTCGGTCTCGGGCCCCCCCCCCGCCGGGGTGGGCTTCGTGGACCCCGACCGTGCTGGTGTCGCTGGTGTGGGTCTCGGTCATGCCGTACGAGGCCTCGCGCAGCACGCTGTCGTCACCGACGGCCGCGCGCCAGCGGGCCCGCAGCTCGGGGCTGAGCCTGCGGATGAAGGACACGGTGAGCGGGGCGGTCAGCGAGCCGAGGTCGTGGCGTGCGAAGTCCGGGTGGGAGAGGAGTTCGAGGTAGTTCTCGACCGTTCCGGCCATGGTGGTGACCTGGTGCCGCTCGATCGACGCGAGCACGGCGGCCGGGTCCCAGCGGGGCAGCAGCACGCTCGTGCCGCCGGAGACGAGCGGGGCGAGGATGCCGAGGTTCTCCCCCGCGATCCAGAACACCGGCAGGAAGCAGAGCGAGACGATGCCGTCGTCGGACGGCTGCGGGCCGCGGGTGTTGTCGATGGCGGTGGCCGTGTAGACCATATGGCGCTGGGTGTGCTCGCAGCCCTTGGGCATTCCGGTGGTGCCGCCGGTGTAGTTGAGGGCGGCGAGGGCGTCCAGATCGTCGGCGACGCGCCCGAGCGGTGGATGCCCGACGGCGGCGCCCCAGGCGTCCGCGTCGTCGGCCACCAGGACGTCCCGCACCGCCGTCTGCGCGCGCACCTCGTCGAGCAGGCCCGCGAGCGAGCTGTGCGTGATGACGGTCTCCGGCCCCGCGTCGCGCAGTTCATGGCTCAGCTCCGCCGCGCGGAACATCGGGTTGACCGGTACGTGCACGGCTCCGGCCCGCAGCACGGCCAGCATCGCGATCACGAACTGCGGGCAGTTGGGCAGCTGCACCCCCACCCGGTCACCGGCCCGCACGCCCCGCGCGTCGAGCCAGCCCGCCAACCGGTCGGTGAGGCCGTCGAGTTGGCGGTACGTGAACGTCTCGTTCCCGAAGACCAGCGCGGGCCTGTCCGGCGCGGCCTGCGCCCAGTGCCGCACGTAGCCGGGCACGGTGCGTGTCCCCGCGCGGTGCTCCGCCGTGTCCGCCTGCCGCCCCCGCCTGGCCTTGGCCTGACGGGCACGCAGGTCCCGCACCTGGTCTTCGCGGTGCAAGGGGCCGTGCATGGCGCCGTGCATGGCGCCGTGCATAGGGCTGTGCATGGGGCGGCTCCTCAACGTTGGGGATCGACTCCGAGCAGGTGCAGGAACATGGCGGTGACGTCGCGCACGGCCGCGTCGTACGTCTGGGGATCGGCCGCGGCGAGCCTGGCGAACTCGATGCTCATGCCGCCGACCGCGCGGGCGACGGAGAGGGGATCGGCGACCGGGGCGGCCCTGCCCTCGTCCACCAGGCGGCGGATGTAGCGGGCCGAGCGGTGGACGGGCCGCTCCTGGGTCTCCTCCCACAGCGCGCGCACGTCGTCGTCGAGCTGCGCCTGCTGCTCCAACAGCCTGAGCAGCGGCAGGTGTTCGGCGTACGCGGCGATGAAGGCGGCGGTGGAGGCGTGGCAGATCTCGCGGGCGTCGTCCCGGTCGACGCCGGGCACGTCCTGCGCGGCGAGGAACGCGTCGCGCACCCGCACCGCGAGGACGCGGAAGATCTCCTCCTTGGAGGCGAAGTAGACGTAGAAGCCAGCCCGCGAGACCTCCGCCTCGGCCGTGATGTCGGCGATGGTCGTCGGGCCGTAGCCGCGCCGCGCGAAGACGGCCTCCGCGGCGTCCAGGAGCCGCCTGCGGGCGGGGGCCTCGCTGCGGTCGCGTGCGGTGCGGGTCGCCCAGGGCTGTTGATTGCGTGCCACGCGGCGAGCATATTGACGTTGACGCCAATGTCAATGAGCATGGCGGCGCCCCCTCGGGGGACCGGACATCTCAGGAGGGCTTCATGGGTTCTGCCGCCGTGCTCGTCGCCAATCGCGGGGAGATCGCCGTCCGCGTCCTGCAAGCGGCGGCGGAGGCCGGGCTGCGCACCGTCGCGGTGTACGCGGCGGACGAGGCCGCCGCGCGCCATGTCCAACTGGCCGATGAGGCCGAGCCGTTGGGCGGCCCGGGACCGGCCGCCTATCTGGACGCGGAGGCCGTGGTCGCCGCGGCCCGGCGCTCCGGGTGCGACCTCGTGCATCCCGGCTACGGCTTCCTGAGCGAGGACGCGGAGTTCGCCGCGCGGTGCGCGGACGCCGGGCTGCGGTTCGTGGGGCCGTCCCCCGAGGTGCTCGGTCTGTTCGGCGACAAGGCACGCGCGCGTGCGCTCGCGGTCAGCCTCGGGGTGCCGGTCCTCGCGGGCACGCAGGGGCCCACGACGCTGTCCGATGCCGCCGGCTTCCTCGCCGGGCTCGGCCCTTCGGGCGCCGTGATGGTGAAGGCGCTCGGCGGGGGCGGCGGCCGCGGCATGCGGGCCGTGCACCGTCCTGCCGACCTGGCGGACGCGTGGGAGCGCTGCCGTTCGGAGGCGCTGCAGGGCTTCGGGCGCGATGCGCTGTACGTCGAGGAACTCCTGACCGGCGCCCGCCACATCGAGGTGCAGATCATCGGTGACGCGAGCGGCGAGGTCAGCCACCTCTGGGAGCGCGACTGCAGCGCCCAGCGCCGGCACCAGAAGCTCATCGAGATCGCCCCCGCGCCCGGCCTCTCCCCCGCGGTCCGCGACAAGCTGATCGACGCCGCCCTGCGGATGGCCCGCGCGTGCGGCTACACGGGCCTCGGCACCTTCGAATTCCTGCTCCAGGGCGAGGAGTTCCACTTCATCGAGGCGAACCCGCGCCTCCAGGTCGAGCACACGGTCACCGAGGAGGTGACGGGCGTCGACCTCGTCACGGCCCAACTGCGCCTGGCGGCAGGCGCATCACTCGCGTCGCTCGGCCTGGCAGGGCCCCCGCCCGAGCCGCGCGGATTCGCCGTACAGGCCCGTGTCAACGCCGAGTCCCTGGCCGCCGACGGCACGGCGCTGCCCTCGACCGGAACGCTCACCCGCTTCGACGTGCCGACGGGTGCGGGCATCCGCGTGGACACGGCGGCCCGCACCGGGTCGGAGGTCGGGGCGCGCTACGACTCGCTCATCGCGAAGGTCATCGCCCATGTGCCGCAAGGCGACTTCGCGGCGGCCTGCGAGCGCACGTCGCGCGCGCTCGCCGCCTTCGCCGTCGAGGGCGTACGCACGGGAATCCCGCTGCTGCGGGCGCTGCTCGCCCACCCGGGCTTCACGGCGGGCGGCGCCCACACGGCCTTCGTCCAGGACCACATCGCGGAGCTGCTGCCGCAGACGCCCGCGGAAGCCGGCGGCGGCGCGACGGTCGCCGCCCCCATGACGGGCACGGTCGTCACCGTCGACGTCGCCGTCGGCGAACACGTCGCGGCGGGGCAGCAGTTGCTCGTCCTCGAGGCGATGAAGATGGAGCACGTCGTGCGCGCGGGCGCCTCCGGCACCGTGACCGCCGTGCACGCGCGCGTGGGCGACACGACGGCAGAGGGCCACCTCCTGGTGACGGTCGAGGCATCGACGACAGGCGAGGCGAGCGCCCAGATCGGCGAGGAGACCGCCGACCCCGACGCCATCCGCCCCGACCTCGCCGAGACCCTGGCCCGGCACGCGGTCGGCCTCGACGCGCAGCGGCCCGAAGCCGTCGCCAAGCGCCACCGCATCGGGCGGCGCACGGCCCGCGAGAACATCGAGGACCTCTGCGACGCGGGCACCTTCACGGAGTACGGCGCGCTGGCGATCGCCGCCCAGCGCCGCCGCCGCTCCCTCGACGACCTGATCGCCTCGACGCCCGCCGACGGCATGGTCACCGGCACGGGGCGGATCGACGGCGTGCGGTGCGTGGCGATGTCGTACGACTACACGGTGCTCGCCGGCACGCAGGGCCTGCAGAACCACCGCAAGACCGACCGGATGCTGCAACTGGCCGCGGAACGGCGGCTTCCGGTGGTGCTGTTCGCGGAGGGCGGTGGCGGCCGCCCCGGCGACACCGACACGACGTCCGTCGCCGGGCTCGACGTGATGACGTTCCATCAGATAGGGCGGCTGAGCGGACAGGTCCCCCTGGTGGGCATCGCGTCGGGGCGCTGCTTCGCGGGCAACGCGGCGCTGCTCGGCTGCTGCGACGTGGTGATCGCGACGCCGGAGGCGAGTATCGGCATGGGCGGCCCCGCGATGATCGAGGGCGGCGGCCTCGGTGTGTTCCGCCCCGAGGAGGTCGGCCCGCTGTCGGTCCAGGTGCCGAACGGCGTCGTGGACATCGCCGTGGCCGACGAGGCGGAGGCGGTGCGGGTGGCACGCAAGTACCTCGCGTACTTCTCGTACGCCCCTGGGGCGGGCGGCAGTTGGGAGGCACCGGACGAACGGCTGCTGCGGCACGCGGTCCCGGAGAACCGGCGCCGCGCCTACGACGTACGGACCGCGATCGACGGCATCGCCGACACGGACTCCGTCCTGGAGCTGCGGCGCGCCTTCGGCGTCGGCATCATCACATCACTGATCCGCGTCGAGGGCCGCCCGATGGGCCTGCTCGCCAACAACCCCGGCCATCTGGGCGGCGCGATCGACCGCGACGCGGCGGACAAGGCCGAGCGCTTCCTGCGCCTGTGCGACGCGTTCGGCCTCCCTGTCCTCTCCCTCTGCGACACACCGGGTTTCATGGTGGGCCCGGACACCGAACGGACCGCGACCGTAAGGCACTTCTCCCGACTCTTCGTGACGGGCGCCCAGCTCCGCGTGCCCCTGGTCAGCCTGGTCCTGCGCAAGGCGTACGGGCTCGGCGCGATGGCCATGATGGGCGGCTCGACGCGGGCACCCGTGGCGACGGCCGCCTGGCCGAGCGGAGAGTTCGGCGGGATGGGCCTGGAGGGCGCGGTGCGGCTCGGCTACCGCAAGGAGCTTGCGGCGATCGACGATCCCGCCGAGCGGGAGCGGGTGTTCGAGGCGCACGTCGCCGAGCTGTACGAGCACGGCAAGGCGGTGAACGCGGCGGCGGCCCTGGAGATCGACGCGGTCATCGACCCGGCGGACTCACGGCGATGGATCCTCGCGGCACTGGACGGCGGGGCGGGGCGGCCGGACGGGGACGCATGACGCGACGACCGCCCGGCGGCCGCGCACGGCTCAGGACACGAATCAGGACACAGACACAGGAAACGGACCAGGACACGGATCAGGACACGGATCAGGACTGAGGACGCTTCCCGTGGTTGGCCGCGTGCTTGCGGCGTGACTTCTTCTTGCGGCGTCGCTTCGAGGACATGACGTTCCCCTCACTCGGTGGGCGCCCGATAGGGCATGTGACCGCTTTCCACCGTTCCACACCGATACGTCACCGGCGACCGCAGATCCCCCACGACACTTGCCTCGGGATACCATCGACCCCGCCATGCAGATGAATGCCAAGTACACCAGTCTCGTCGCGGTCGGCGACTCCTTCACCGAGGGCATGTCGGACCGGCTGCCCGACGGCAGCTACCGCGGCTGGGCGGATCTGCTCGCCGCGCGGATGGCCGCCGCGTCACCCGGTTTCCGCTACGCGAACCTCGCCGTGCGCGGGAAGCTCATCGGGCAGATCGTGGACGAGCAGGTGGACGTCGCCGCCGCGATGCGCCCCGATGTGATCACCCTGGTGGGCGGCCTCAACGACACCCTGCGGCCCAAGTG
Organism: Streptomyces sp. NPDC059037; assembly: GCF_042740015.1. Classification (NCBI taxonomy): domain Bacteria; kingdom Bacillati; phylum Actinomycetota; class Actinomycetes; order Kitasatosporales; family Streptomycetaceae; genus Streptomyces; species Streptomyces sp. NPDC059037. The sequence continues at coordinate 11,657 of NZ_JBHYIG010000208.1, read as the reverse complement.
CGACATGGCCCGGGTCCGCGACCTCCTCGGACAGGCCGTCGAACGCCTCGCCCCGGCCTGCGAGCAGCTCGTCCTGATGCGCAGCCCGGGTCGGAACGGCCCCGTGATGGAGCGCTTCCGGCCGCGCATGGAGGAGCTCTTCGCGTACGTCGACGAGCTGGCGGCGCGGCATGACGCGGTGGTCGTGGACCTGTACGGAGCGGCCGTGCTCGGCGACCAGCGACTCTGGGACGTGGACCGGCTGCACCTGACGGCCGAGGGCCACCGGCGGGTCGCCGAGGCGGTGTGGCAGTCGCTCGGCCACACCCCCGAGGACGACTGGCAGTCGGCCCTGCCCGCCACCGCACCGCCGAACTGGACCGCCCGCCGCGTGGCCGACGCCCGCTTCGCCCGCCAGCACCTCGCCCCCTGGATCGCCCGCCGCCTCACCGGCCGCTCCTCCGGCGACGGCATGCCACCGAAGCGCCCCGACCTGCTGCCCTACGACGGCCCGCTCTCGTAGCTTCCGACAAACCAGGCCGTGGCGCTGGCCTGCACGAACGGCCAGTAGAATCCGTACACGTGACTGCGCCTGCAAAGCCCCGTATCCCGAACGTCCTCGCCGGGCGTTACGCCTCCGCCGAGCTCGCCACCCTCTGGTCGCCCGAGCAGAAGGTGAAGCTGGAGCGTCAGCTCTGGCTCGCCGTGCTGCGTGCCCAGCAGGATCTGGGGATCGAGGTGCCGGACGCCGCCCTCGCCGACTACGAGCGTGTCATCGACGATGTCGACCTCGCCTCGATCGCCGAGCGCGAGAAGGTCACGCGCCATGACGTGAAGGCCCGCATCGAGGAGTTCAACGCGCTCGCCGGGCACGAGCAGGTCCACAAGGGCATGACCTCGCGCGACCTCACCGAGAACGTGGAGCAGCTGCAGATCCGGCTCTCCCTGGAGCTCGTGCGCGACCGCACCGTCGCCGTCCTCGCGCGGCTCGGGAAGCTGTCCGGTGAGTACGCCGAGCTGGTCATGGCCGGTCGCTCGCACAACGTCGCCGCGCAGGCGACGACCCTGGGCAAGCGCTTCGCGACCGGCGCCGACGAGCTGCTCGTCGCGTACCGCCGTCTCGACGAGCTCATCAGCCGCTACCCGCTGCGCGGCATCAAGGGCCCGGTCGGCACCGCCCAGGACATGCTCGACCTGCTCGGCGGCGACGCCAAGAAGCTCGCCGCCCTGGAGCAGCGGATCGCCTCGCACCTCGGCTTCGAGACCGCCTTCACCTCGGTCGGCCAGGTCTATCCGCGCTCGCTCGACTACGACGTCGTGACCGCTCTGGTGCAGGTCGCCGCCGCGCCGTCCTCGCTGGCCAAGACCATCCGGCTCATGGCCGGGCACGAGCTCGTCACCGAGGGCTTCAAGCCGGGCCAGGTCGGCTCGTCCGCGATGCCGCACAAGATGAACACCCGCTCCTGCGAGCGCGTCAACGGCCTCACCGTCATCCTGCGTGGTTACGCGTCGATGACCGGCGAGCTGGCGGGCGACCAGTGGAACGAGGGCGACGTCTCCTGCTCCGTCGTACGCCGGGTCGCGCTGCCCGACGCGTTCTTCGCCCTGGATGGTCTGCTCGAGACTTTCCTGACGGTCCTCGACGAGTTCGGCGCCTTCCCGGCGGTCGTGGCGCGCGAGCTGGACCGCTACCTCCCCTTCCTCGCCACCACCAAGGTCCTGATGGCCTCGGTGCGCGCGGGTGTCGGCCGCGAGGAGGCCCACGAGGCCATCAAGGAGAACGCGGTCGCCTCCGCGCTCGCCATGCGCGAGCAGGGCGCCGAGCGCAATGAGCTGCTTGACAAGCTCGCCGCGGACGAGCGGATTCCGCTGGACCGTGCCGAGTTGGACGCCCTCATGGCGGACAAGCTGTCGTTCACCGGTGCGGCGAGCGAGCAGGTCTCCGTCGTTGTGGGGCAGATCGAGGCGCTGGTCAAGGAGCGTCCTGAGGCTGCCGGTTACACGCCGGGCGCGATTCTCTAGTACGTCACGGCCGCTGCCGCGCCGAGCGGTGCTCGCCCTTGCCCGACCTGCGCATCCGCAGTACGACGAAGGCCAGCACCGCCAGTGCGGCCGCGGCCAGGACGCCCTTGGAGTACAGGCCCACCAGGTCGGTGACCTGGTGCCAGCGGGTGCCGAGGGCGTGGCCGACGAGGATGAAGACGGCGTTCCAGATGAGGCTGCCCGCGGTCGTCAGGGCGAGGAATATGGGCAGCCGCATCCGTTCCACCCCCGCCGGCACCGAGATCATGCTGCGGAAGACCGGGATCATCCGGCCGAAGAAGACCGCCTTGGTGCCGTGCCGCCGGAACCACGCCTCCGTGCGGTCGATGTCGGAGACCTTCACCAGTGGCAGGCGGGCGGCGACGGCCACGACGCGGTCGCGGCCGAGCAGCGCGCCGATCGCGTAGAGCGCGAGCGCGCCCACCACCGAGCCCGCCGTCGTCCAGAGCAGCACCTCTGCGATGCTGAACCTGCCCTGGCTCGCGGCGAATCCGGCGAGCGGCAGGATCACCTCGCTCGGCAGCGGCGGGAACAGGTTCTCCAGGGCGATGGCCGCTCCCGCCCCGACGGCGCCCATGGAGTCCATGAGATCGGCGGCCCAGCCCGCGACGCCGCCGGTGGGCGCCTCGTTCGCGGCGATGGTCGTTCGGTACGTCGCTGCGTACACGGAGTCTTCGTACGCGGAATCGAGGATCATGCCCTTGACGCTACGAAACCCCTGGTGCGCGGCGGTATGCGGGCGGCCGCAGACCCTCCCTGCGGTGGACCGCAGCCGAACCGTGTGGTTTTCCGCAGTCCGCGCCGCGCCCCCGCTCGGCTAGCGTGACCGATCATGCGTACGCACATAAAGCGCTGGCTCAGGGTGACGGTCGGCGTCCTTGCCGGGGCCGTCACCGGGGTCGTCGAGCTGGCCTTCGCCCTGGTAGCGGGACTGTGGCTGCTCAGCACGCTCGGGCGGCGCACCGGGCGCGCCGCCGAGGCCCGTGTCGTGGCCGTAGCCCGGCGGCTCGCCGATCTTGAGCGGCGCCGGATGGCCGCCTTCTTCGGCACCGAACTCGCCGCGCCGCCGAGCGGTCTGCCTGCCGTCAACTACGTGGCCACGCGGTGGGCGCTCGGACTGCTCGGCGGTGTCGTGCTCGCCTGCGCGCTCATCGGCGCCGGGTACGCCTCGGTGGCCGTGTGGGGCTGGTTCCTCCTCGACATCCGCGAGCCGGGCTCACTGGTCCTCTCCTCCATCGGCGGTCTCTTCCTGCTGTACCTCTGTGTACAGGGCACGTACGGCGTGGCGCTCGCGGACGAGCGGCACGCGCGGCGCTTCCTCGGCCCCAATGACGGGCAGTTGATGGAGCGCAGGATCGGCGAGCTGGTGGCGAGCCGCGCCGGTGTGGTCGAGGCGGTGCACGACGAGCGGCGCCGCATCGAACGCGATCTGCACGACGGCGTACAGCAGCGGATCGTCGCGCTCGGCATGCTGCTCGGCCGGGCCCGCCGCACCCAGGACCCCGACAAGTCGGCCGGGCTGCTCGCCCAGGCGCACGAGGAGAGCCGCCGGGCCCTGGTCGAACTGCGGGACGTCGCCTGGCGGGTCTACCCGGCGGCGCTCGACGAGGGCGGACTCGCCGCCGCCCTGGAGACGGTGGCCGAGCGCGCCGCCATTCCCGTACGGCTCGACTGCGCCCTGCGCCAGACGCCGCCCCCGACCGCGCAGGCCGTGGCGTACTTCGTCGCCGCCGAGGCCGTCACCAACGCCGTCAAGCACTCCGGCGCCGCTCTCGTCACCGTCCACGCCGAGCAGCGAAGTGACGTGCTGTGCCTGCGCGTCGAGGACGACGGGCGGGGCGGCGCCGACCCCTCAGGCAGCGGACTGCTCGGCCTGGCCCGGCGCGTCGCCGCGCTCGACGGCACCCTCACCGTGGAGAGCCCCGCCGGGGGTCCCACGCTCATCACCGCGGAGCTCCCATGCGCGTAATGCTCGCCGACGACTCGACCCTGCTGCGGGAGGGCCTGGCCCGGCTCCTCGCGGACGAGGGCCATACGGTCACGGCCTCGGTCGGCGACGCGCGGGCGCTGCTGGCGGCCGTGGCCGATGATCCGCCGGACGCCGCCGTCATCGACGTACGCATGCCGCCCACGCACACCGACGAGGGGCTGCGTGCCGCCCTTGAGATCCGGAAGGGCTGGCCGGGTACGAGCGTGCTCGTGCTGTCGCAGTACGTCGAACGCCGTTACGCCACCGAGCTGTTGACCACCGCGACCGAAGGCGTCGGCTATCTGCTCAAGGACCGGGTCGTCCAGGTCGACGAGTTCCTGGACGCCCTGGAGCGGGTCGGCTCGGGCCAGACCGCCTTCGACCCGGAGGTCGTACGGCAGTTGCTGGCCCTCAGCAGCCACACCGACCCGCTGCAGCGGCTGACCCCGCGCGAGCGCGAGGTGCTCGGCAAGATGGCGCAGGGCCACACGAACTCGGCGATCGCCGGTCAGTTGTACGTCTCGCAGAGTGCCGTCGAGAAGTACATCAACGCGATCTTCGACAAGCTGGAGCTGACCGGCACGACCGGCTACAGCCGCCGTGTCCTCGCCGTCCTGCGCTACCTCGGTTCCTGAAGCCGGGGGCACTCACTACAGACCTACGTCCCTGCTGCGGAAGTCCTCCAGGGACTCGCGCCGCACCAGGAGCCGCGCGTGCCCGTCGGCCACCGCCACCACGGGCGGGCGGCCGACCAGGTTGTAGCCGGAGGCCATGGAGAGGTGGTAGGCGCCGGCCACCGGCACGCCGAGGAGGTCGCCCGGCCTGATGTCGCCGGGGAGTTCGACGTCGGAGGCGAGCACGTCACCGGCCTCGCAGTGCCGGCCCACGACGGTCACCGGGGCGGGTGCGACCAGGGAGTGCCTGCCGATCAGCCGCGGCACGTACCGCACGCCGTACAGCGCGGGCCGCGGGTTGTCGCTCATCCCGCCGTCCACGGCGACGAAGGTGCGGCCGCCGGTGCGCTTGACGGCGAGGACGCGGTAGAGGGCCACTCCGGCGGGGCCCGCGATGGCGCGCCCCGGTTCGATCAGCAGCCGCGGCACGGTGAGCCCGGCCGCCGCGCAGCTCTCGATCAGCTCGGCGCGCACCTTGCGGGCGAGGGCGGTGATGTCGAGGGCCGGTTCGCCGGGGCGGTAGGCGATGCCGTGGCCCCCGCCGAGGTCCAGTTCGGGGAGGGTGACGCCGTGCTGGTCCTTGACGCGGGCCATCAGGCCGACGAGTCGGCGTACGGCCGCGAGGAACGGCTTCTCGGTGGTGATCTGCGAGCCCAAGTGGCAGTGCAGGCCGGTCAGTTCGAGTCCTGGCTGGCCGATGATGCGGGCGATGGCGTGCTGCGCCGAGCCGTCGGTGATCGACAGGCCGAACTTCTGGTCGTCGGTCCCGGTGCGGATCTTGGCGTGGCCGCCGGCCGCGATGCCCGGCACCACCCGGACAAGCACCTTCTGCCGGCTGCCCGGCGGGATCGCCGCCGCGAGCCGGGCGATCTCCGATGCGCTGTCGATGACGATACGCCCGACGCCGAGCCGCAGCGCCGCCGCCAGGTCGTGCGGGCTCTTGGCGTTGCCGTGCAGCACGATCCGCTCGGCGGGGAAGCCCGTGGTGACGGCCAGTTCCAGCTCACCGGCCGAGCAGACGTCCAGGCCGAGCCCCTCCTCCGCCACCCAGTGCGCCATCGCGCGGCACAGGAACGCCTTGGCGGCGTAGTGCACTTCGGCTTCGGGGAAGGCGTGCAGATAGGTGCGGCAGCGGGTGCGTACGTCGGCCTCGTCGAGGAGGTACGCCGGGGTGCCGAAGCGTTCGGCGATGTCGGTGAGGGGTACGCCGCCGACGGCGAGGTCGCCGTGGGCGAGGCGCGCGGTGGATGCGGGCCAGACGGACAGGTCGTCGGCGGCGGTGGCGTCCGGGGTGACCGGAGCGTGCAGCGTGGTCATGGCAGGTTCTCTCTTCGCCTCGTCCTCAGCCGATCCAGGGGGTCAGGGCGCCGACCACGGCGGCGGCCCCGGTGACCCGCAGCGCGCCGACGGCCTGCGGGTCCCAGTCGCGCCAGACGGGCGTGCGCCGCCGGGGCGGGGTGACCGGGTGCGCGGCGAGCCGCGGGTCGACGGTGACGCGGGTGACGCCGAGCGGCTCGGTGAGCGCACGCAGCGCCGGCTCGGAGAGCCTGATCCAGGCCTGCCGGGAGCCGAGGGCCGCGGTCAGCCGCCGCTGAGTGGTGAAGGCGACGGCGGTACGGCCGCCGACGGGGGTGCGGAACAGGCGGGCCACACAGCCCGCGGGTCCCGGCCGGACGGGGACGAACAGCGGTCCGGCCGGGCCCGGTTCACAGGGCTCGGGGTCCTCGCCGCACTGCAGCTCTGCCATGGGGGTGCCTCCTTGAGGATCTTCGGCTTCCCGTTCGGTGAACGGTGACCCGGGGGCGGTGAACCCGCGGGCCCGCTCCGACGTTATGCCCGGCACGGGGTGCCATCTCCCCCTCCATGACGCGACGTTGACGGCGACCGGGCCCGCGCTGACACGACGCTGACGCGCCCGTCGGCCTTCTTGACGCGGGCTTGACGGGGACCGTGAGCGCCCTGTCAGAGGCCCGTAAATACGCGCCTGCGCAGGCAGTTCGGGGGCGTCACGGAGGCTACGTTTCCTGTTCGCACCCAGGCCCCCGCCTTGCGCGGCGGCCTGTCCCCCACCAGAAGGTCTCTCCCCCGATGCTTCACACCGCCCCGCAGCAGGCTCCGAATCCGCCCACGAAGCCGCCGTCCGGGGGTGGTTCGAGGAGCCGGCCGGGACATGGGCGGCGCATTCGATCGGGGGCGCTCGTCGATCCCGTACAGGTGATGAAGTCGTTTCCCGACGCGGTGCACAAGCTGCACCCGCGGGCGTTGGTCAAGAAGCCGGTGCTGTTCGTCGTCGGCTGCGGTTCGGTGCTCACCACACTCTCCGCGCTGCTCAATCCGTCCGTGTTCGCCTGGGTGATCAGTGCCTGGCTGTGGCTGACGGTGATCTTCGCGAACCTCGCGGAGGCGGTCGCCGAGGGCCGCGGCAAGGCGCAGGCACGCGCGCTGCGCAAGGCGCGCACGGACACGGTGGCGCTGCGGCTGCGCGACAACTGGCGGGTGGGCGTGGACCTTGAGCTCGCGAGGACCGAGGCGGTGGCCGCCACCGACCTGCAGCCCTTCGACTTCGTGCTGGTCGAGGCCGGTGAGCTGATCCCGGCCGACGGCGATGTCGTCGAGGGTGTCGCGGCGGTCGACGAGTCCGCCGTCACCGGCGAGTCCGCGCCCGTCATCCGCGAGTCGGGCGGGGACCGCAGCGGTGTCACGGGCGGTACGACGGTGCTGTCCGACCGTCTGGTGGTGCGCGTGACCTCGCGCGCCGGCGACTCCTTCCTCGACAGGATGATCGCGCTCGTCGAGGGCGCCTCGCGGCAGAAGACCCCGAACGAGATAGCCCTGAACATCCTGCTCTCCGCGCTCACCATCGTCTTCGTCCTGATCGTCGTCGCCCTGCAGCCGATGGCCTCGTACGCGAACGCGGCACAGTCCACGACCGTGCTCGTCGCCCTGCTCGTCACGCTCATCCCGACGACGATCGGGGCGCTGCTCTCGGCCATCGGCATCGCCGGCATGGACCGGCTCGTGCAGCGCAACGTCCTCGCCATGTCCGGCCGCGCGGTCGAGGCGGCGGGCGACGTCAACACCCTGCTGCTCGACAAGACCGGCACCATCACCCTCGGCAACCGGGAGGCGGCGGCCTTCGTGCCGCTGCCCGGCATCGACGAACTGCGGCTCGCGGACGCGGCGCAGCTGTCCTCGCTCGCCGACGAGACACCCGAGGGCCGCTCCGTCGTCGTACTCGCCAAGAACAGGTACGGCCTGCGCGAGCCCGCCCAAGGGGAGCTGGCCAACGCCAAGTTCGCGGAGTTCAGCGCACAGACCCGGATGAGCGGCGTCGATCTGCGCTGGGACAACGGCGCGGCCTGCGTCATCCGCAAGGGCGCCGCCGCCCAGGTGATCACCTGGGTGGAGCTGCGCGGCGGCCAAGTGCCGCCCGAGGCACGGCTGTTCAGCGATTCCGTCGCGGCGTCCGGCGGCACCCCGCTGCTCGTCGCGGTGCACGACTGGGACGGTCCGCGCGTCCTGGGTCTGATCCACCTCAAGGACGTCGTCAAGGACGGGATCAGGGAGCGGTTCGACGAGCTGCGCCGGATGGGCATCCGCACGATCATGATCACCGGTGACAATCCGCTGACCGCACGGGCGATCGCCGCCGAAGCGGGCGTCGACGACTATCTCGCGGAGGCCACACCCGAGGAGAAGCTCGGCCTGATCAGGCGGGAGCAGGAGGGCGGGAAGCTCGTCGCGATGACCGGCGACGGCACCAACGACGCGCCCGCGCTCGCGCAGGCCGACGTGGGTGTGGCGATGAACACCGGGACCTCGGCCGCCAAGGAGGCCGGGAACATGGTGGACCTGGACTCCAACCCCACCAAGCTCATCGAGATCGTCGAGATCGGCAAGCAACTGCTGATCACCCGGGGCGCGTTGACGACGTTCTCGATCACGAACGACGTGGCGAAGTACTTCGCGATCATCCCGGCGATGTTCACCGGCGCGTATCCCGGCCTGGAGGCGCTGAACATCATGGGCCTGCACAGCCCCACGTCGGCGATCACCTCGGCGATCATCTTCAACGCGCTGATCATCGTGGCGCTGATCCCGCTGGCGCTGCGCGGCGTGCGCTACCGGCCCGCGTCGGCGCACGATCTGCTGCGCCGCAACCTCGCCCTGTACGGCCTCGGGGGTCTGGTCCTGCCCTTCGTCGGCATCAAGGTGATCGACCTGGTGATCTCCACGATTCCGGGGCTCGGCTGAAAATCATGTGACGTGCGGCGCCTGATCGTTGAGACTCCCCACGTGGCCACCATGAGCGTCGACGGTGCCGAACGCGGCCCGTCGCCCCGATCCTCCTCCCCGACCGCGCTTGCCGGCCGTGCCTTCGGCGCGATCCCGCCAACTGCCCTGGTACTGCTCGGCATTGTCAGCGTTCAGGTGGGCTCGGCGTTGGCCAAGCATCTGTTCAGCGCCGTGGGCAGCTTCGGGACGGTCGCGTTGCGGCTGCTCTTCGCGGCGGCGGTACTGCTGCTGTTGTGGCGGCCTTCGCTGCGCATGACGCGCCGCGCGTGGACCGTCGTCCTCGGCTACGGCGTGACGCTCGGCGCGATGAACCTGTGCTTCTACCTGGCGCTGGCCCGGATCCCTCTGGGGATCGCGGTGACCGTCGAGTTCCTCGGACCGCTTGCGGTGGCCCTTGCCGGGTCGAGGCGCTGGCTCGACGCGTTCTGGGCGGTGCTCGCGGCAGGCGGTGTGGTCCTGCTGATGGAGGGCAGCGGCGGCGAACTCGACGTCGTGGGCCTGCTGTTCGCCCTCGCCGCGGGAGTGTGCTGGGGCCTGTACATCCTGGTCGGCGCGGCACTGGGCCGCCACACCACGGAAGGCAATGGCCTGGCCCTTGGCATGGCCGTCGCGGCACTGGTGGCGGTGCCCTTCGGCGTGGCCGAGAGCGGAACGGCGCTGATGCAGCCGTGGGTCCTGGTCGCGGGGCTCGGCGTGGCGCTGCTGTCGTCGGTGATCCCGTACTCGCTGGACCTGGAGGCGCTGCGCAAGATTCCACCGCGTGTGTTCGGCATCCTGATGAGCCTGGAACCGGCGATGGCGGCCCTCATCGGCCTCGTCGTGCTCCAGGAGTCGCTGCTCTGGTCGCAGTGGATCGCGGTGCTGTGCGTGGTGGCCGCATCGGCGGGCGCCGCACGTGGCACCCGCCCGGACATGTGATCGGGATCGGGGATATGCCAATGATGTTGGGTGTGCCGGGCGTTGACGGTCTTGGCGAGGTTGTGGGCGTGCTGCGGGAGTGGCAGGACGAGGGGGCGCCGATGCAGCTGCATCCGGGGGACCTGGGCTGGTTCTGGCGGTTCGGTGCGCAGGCCACGGCCGCGGCGGTCCGGACGTGGAGCCGGGGCGGGCGGATCCTCGCCGTCGGTCTCCTCGACGAGCCCGAGCTGCTGCGGCTTGCGATCGCGCCGGACGCGCTGCGCGACGAGGAGCTGGCGCGGCGCCTTGTCGAGGACGTGACCGGGCCGGAGCGCGGCGTGCTGGGAGAGGGCAAGGTGGCGGTCGACGCGCCGGCGGGCGCGCTGGTCCACGATCTGCTGTCCGAGGACGGCTGGGGCACCGACGAGCCGTGGACGCCGCTGCGCCGCGACCTCACGGAGCCGGTGAGCGACCCCGGCGTGCGGATCGAGGTGATCGGGCCGGAGCGGGCACACGTGAGGGCCGCCGTGCACCGGGCGGCGTTCGGCGGGTCGACGTTCACGGAGGAGCGCTGGCAGGCGATGGCGGCCGGATCGCCGTACGCCGACGCCCGGTGTCTGGTCGCGTACGACGAGCAGGACGCCGCAGTGGCGGCGGTGACGGTCTGGTCGGCCGGTCCGGGCAGGCCCGGACTGCTCGAGCCGATGGGCGTGCACGCGGAACATCGCGGTCAGGGGCACGGCAAGGCGATCACCGTCGCCGCGGCGGCCGCACTCCAGGAGCTGGGCTCGTCGAGCGCGCTCGTCGCAACGCCGAGCCGCAACTCCGCCGCCGTCGCCACCTATGAGTCGGCCGGATTCCAGCGACTCCCGGTGTTCCGGGACCGGTTCCGGGGCGCCTAGCCACGGCCGGCGGTCGGGGCGACACCCTCCAGCCGCCTCTCGGGACGTATACGTACACTCCCGGCATGGCATGCCGCATCAGTGAACTGGTCCTCGACTGCGCCGACCCCGAGCACCTCGCCGCATTCTGGAGCGAGGTGCTCGGCTATGTGGAACTCGGCCGCGAGGGCGACGGAAGCATCGAGATCGGACCGCCCGACGTCGGCTTCGGCGGCCCGCAGCCCACGCTCGTCCTCAGTCCCAGCAGCGACCCGCGGGCCGGCAAGCTCCCCCTGCACATCGACGTCAACGCCACCGACCGCGATCAGGACGCCGAGCTGGAGCGGCTGCTCGCGCTCGGCGCAAGGCCCGCCGACGTCGGCCAGACCGGCACCGAGGGATGGCACGTCCTTGCCGACCCCGAAGGCAATGAATTCTGCCTCCTGCGCCGCCGGATCCAGCCCGTCTGACCGCACGCCTTCCCGGCTCAGGACAGCACGCGGTAGGTCACGTGGGTGACCAGGCTCGCTGCCCGCGACGTCACCTGTTCGAGTTTCAGCGGCGGGACGCCATCGAACAGCCGCGTGCCGGCGCCGAGCGTGAGCGGCACGATGTGCAGCCGCAGCTCGTCGATCAGGCCGGCCGCGAGGTACTGGTTGATGGTGGTCGCGCCGCCCACGACCGCGATCTCGCCGTCCCCGGCCACCGCCCGCGCCTGTGCCAGTGCCGACTCGATTCCGTCGGTGACGAAGTGGTAGGTGGTGCCACCGTCCATCGGCTGCGGCTCGCGCGCGTGGTGGGTGAGGACGAAGACCGGGGCGTGGTACCGCGCCTCGTGGCCCCCCCCCCCGCGGCCCCTCCCGGGCCCCCCCCCCCCGGCGGGGGCGCACCATATGTGGGCCCAGAAGTAAACCCCGC
>NZ_JBHYIG010000207.1:0-17472 GCF_042740015.1 Streptomyces sp. NPDC059037 | reverse complement strand
CGGCCCCGGACGCTTCGGCGCGGCTGCCCGGCGCGCCGGACGCGGGCCGCCCGTCTGCCGCAAGCCGCTCGCCGGGTGCCGGCGCCTCGCCCCGCATCGGCCGACCGGTCCGCTCCGTCGCGCCCATGCTCATCGCCCCTGCCACTTCGGCGGGCGCTTCTCGGTGAAGGCGGCGTGGAATTCCTTGTAGTCCTCGCCGTTCATGAGCAGCGCCTGGGTCGCCGCGTCCAGCTCGACGGCCGCCGCGAGCGGCATGTCGAGTTCCGAGGTGAGCAGCGCCTTGGTCTGCGCGTACGCGAGGGCGGGACCGTCGGCGAGGCGGCGGGCCAGGGTCCCCGCGGCCTCGGCGGCCCTGCCCTCGTCGGTCAGCTCGCTGATCAGTCCGATCCGCTCGGCTTCGGGGGCGCGCACCGGTTCGCCCAGCATCAGGAGCCGCGTCGCGTGACCGAGGCCGACGACGCGGGGCAGCAGGTAGGCGGCCCCCATGTCGCCGCCCGACAGGCCCACCCGCGTGAAGAGGAAGGAGAAACGTGCCGAGGGGTCGGCCACCCGGAAGTCGGCGGCGAGCGCGAGGACGGCGCCGGCGCCGGCGGCCACGCCGTGCACGGCGGCGATCACGGGGAAGGGGCACTCGCGGATCGCGCGCACGACCTGCCCCGTCATGCGGTTGAAGTCGAGCAGCTGCGCGGTGTCCATGGAGAGGGTCGCGCCGATGATCTCGTCGACGTCACCGCCCGAGCAGAAGCCCCGCCCCTCTCCGCCGAGGACCAGGGCGCGCACGGATTTGTCGCGGGACAGCTCGGCGAGGAGATCGCGCAGATCGGCGTAGGCGCCGAAGGTGAGGGCGTTGAGCTTGTCGGGGCGGGCGAGCGTGACCGTGGCGACCCCGTCCTCGACCTCGTACCGCAGGTGCTGCCAGTCGGGGGTGCGGGGCGCGGAGCCGGTGAAGGGACTCATCAGATGCGGCCTCCTCGGCCTGGTCTTGAGTTCGCTGCCCTTCGAAGTTATCACCGATCCGTGACTGTCGTCATGAGTGCGCTATAAGGCCGCCGCCTCCCCCGCCCCACCGGGAACGAAAGTCACGATATGCACGTCTTTTCACTTGGAGCACCACAGGGCCGGACGTCCCGTGATATGCCCGACCGACGACCCTGTCGACATAGTGATTAAGATTCGTACGGTTGAAAGCAGGACCGCCTGCTGCCTGAACGGACCACCCGCCTTGCACGAACCGCCCGCTCCCGCCTCGTGGCGCATCGCGCTGCCGCACACCACGGCAGCCGTGCCGATCGCCCGCGCGCTGGTGCGTACGGCCCTCGCGGAGATCGAGTCGGCCGCCGACACCGACACCGCGGAGCTGCTCACTGCGGAGCTGGTGGCCAACGCGGTGGAGCACACGGCGGGGGGAGAGCCGATAGAGCTTGTCATCGAGCTCCTGCCGAACGGCTGCCAGGTCGAGGTGCACGACTCCAACCCGCTGCCGCCCGGCAACCTCACGGACCCCGCGCCGGACTCGGAGCCCGACCCCTGGCAGGAGCACGGGCGCGGACTGCTCCTGATCCGCACCCTCAGCTCGTCCTGCGGTCACCGCCCCACCGACTCCGGCAAGGCGGTCTGGTTCACACTGCCTGCGGCGTAGGCACCTCGGCCGCTGCGTCGGCCTTCGCCGCTGCCTCCGCGGCCGCCCTGCCGAGCCGCGAGTGCCCGCGGCCGTACAGCGCGTACACCAGAGCGCCCACCACGAGGAACACGGCGAACTGCACCCACGTCGTCCAGCCCGTGCCCCAGATCAGATAGAGGCAGAAGCCCACGCCGAGCACCGGGCTCACGGGGTACAGCGGCACCCGGAAGGTGCGCTTCAGCTCGGGGGCCGAGCGGCGCAGCGCGATCACCGCGACATTCACTACGATCATGATCGCCAGCGTGCCGATCGTCGTCAGGTTCACCACCGCGTCCAGCGACGAGAAGGCGGCGGGGACGGCGAAGACCGCCGCGACGATCCAGGTGTTGGCGACCGGCGTCGAGGTCTTCGGCGAGACGCGCTCGAAGACGCGCGGGACGAGCCCGTCCCGGGACATGGACATCAGGATGCGGGTCTGCCCGTACATCACGGCGAGTACGACGGACGCGATCGCCACGACCGCGCCGAAGGCGATGATGCCGCCGCCGACGGCCGAGTCGGTGACGTGGTCGACGACCAGCGAGAGCGCGGCGGGCTTGTCCGCGACCGCGTCGCCGCCGAGCGCGCCGATCGCCCCGAGCGCCACGGCCACGTACAGCAGGGTGACGACACCGATGCAGATCATGATCGCGATCGGGATGTTCCGCCGCGGGTTCTTGACCTCTTCGCCGGCCGTGGTGATCGCGTCGAAGCCGATGAAGGAGAAGAAGGCGAGCGAGGCGCCCGAGGTGATGCCGGCGACTCCCGCGCCCGCGAAGGGCGTGAGGTTGCCGTCCTTGAACGCGGTGAAGGCGATCGCCAGGAAGAGCAGCAGGATCCCGATCTTGAGCACGGCCATCGCGGCCGTCGCCCCCGCGCTCTCGCGGATGCCGCGCACGAGCAGGGTCGCGGCGAGCAGGATCACGACGATGGCGGGCAGGTTCACGACGCCACCCTCGCCCGGTCCCATGGAGAGCGCGTCGGGCAGCTGCCGGCCGGTGAGGCTGTCGAGCAGCTCGTTCAGGTACTGGCTCCAGCCGACCGCCACGGCCGAGACGGAGACGCCGTACTCCAGGAGCAGACACCAGCCGACCAGGAACGCGGTGCGCTCGCCGAGCGATCCGTACGCGAAGGAGTAGGAGCTGCCGGAGACCGGTATCGCGCCGCCCAGCTCCGCGAACGAGAACGCGGTGAAGATGCAGGTCACGGCCGCGAGGACATACGAGACGGCGACCGCGGGGCCCGCCTCGGCGACGCTGTCGGAGAGGCCGACGAAGATGCCGGTGCCGACGATGGCGCCGACACCGAAGCAGACCAGCTGGAAGAGGCTCATGGTCCGCTTCAGACCGTGCCCCTCCAGGTCTGCGCCCGATTCGGCGACGAGGAGTTCGGGGGACTTGATGCGGAGCCCTGCCGGGCCGGTCGAGCGCATGCGGTGGTTCTCATTTCGGTGGTGCTGGAAGCGGCGGGGTTGATGCCGCAAAGAAGCGGGACCGGGGGAAGGTGTTCCCCGGCCCCGCTGGATCGAGCAGCAGGTCAGGCGAGCGTGGCGACGAGGATCGCCTTGATCGTGTGGAGCCGGTTCTCCGCCTCGTCGAAGACGACGGAGTGCGCCGACTCGAAGACCTCGTCGGTGACCTCGAGAGAGCTTAGACCGTGCCGCTCGTGGATCTCGCGGCCGACCTTCGTGCCCACGTCGTGGTAGGCGGGCAGGCAGTGCAGGAACTTCACGCCGGTGTTGCCCGTGGCGCGCAGGACGTCCATCGTCACGGCGTACGGAGCCAGGGCCGTTATGCGCTCGTCCCAGACCTCCTTGGGCTCGCCCATGGAGACCCAGACGTCGGTCACGACGAAGTCGGCGCCCGCGACGCCTTCGGCGACGTCCTCGCTGAGCGTGATCCTGGCGCCGCTGGTCTCGGCGAGCCGACGAGCGCGGGCGACGATCTCGTCGGCGGGCCAGTAGGCCTTCGGCGCGACGATGCGTACGTCCATGCCGAGCAGCGCGCCGGTGACGAGGTAGGAGTTGCCCATGTTGAAGCGGGCGTCGCCGAGGTAGGCGAAGGCGATCTCGGTGAGGGGCTTGGTGCTGTGCTCGGTCATCGTGAGCACGTCGGCGAGCATCTGGGTGGGGTGCCAGTCGTCGGTCAGACCGTTCCAGACGGGTACGCCCGCGTAGGCGGCGAGCTCCTCGACGGAGTCCTGGCTGTCCCCGCGGTACTCGATGCCGTCGAACATCCGGCCGAGCACCCGGGCGGTGTCCTTGACCGACTCCTTGTGCCCGATCTGGGAGCCCGATGGGTCGAGGTACGTGGTGGATGCGCCCTGGTCGGCGGCGGCGACCTCGAAGGAACAGCGGGTGCGCGTCGAGGTCTTCTCGAAGATCAGCGCGATGTTCTTGCCGCGCAGCCGCTGCGTCTCGGTCCCCGCCTTCTTGGCCGCCTTCAGCTCGGCGGCCAGTTCGATCAGGCCGCGGAACTCCTCGGCGGTGAAGTCCAGCTCCTTGAGGAAGTGGCGGCCGGTGAGGTCGATGGCCATGGGGGCGCTCCAGGGGTACGAGTAAGGGGACTCTGGAAGTCTATACGACGCTCCACATTTCTATACAGGCCGGTTTTCCCTGCGGAACAGGCCCGGATGCGCTCCGCCCCGCCACCCCGCTCACCCCTCAGTCGACGGGATCCCGCTCCACCGGGCAACTCATGCACCGCGGCCCGCCCCGGCCCCGGCCGAGCTCGCTGCCCCGGATCTCGATGACCTCGATGCCCTCCTTGCGCAGATAGGTGTTCGTGGTCGAGTTCCGCTCGTACGCGACCACGACACCCGGCTCGACCGCGAGGACGTTGCAGCCGTCGTCCCACTGCTCGCGCTCGGCCGCGTGCACGTCCTGGGTGGCGGTGAGCACCCGGATGCGGCTCAGGCCGAGCGCCGCCGCGATCGCCCGGTGCATGTGCTCGGGCGGATGGTCGGTGACCTTCAGCTCGCGCCCGTCGACGCCCGGCTCGATGGTGTACGAGCGGAGCATGCCGAGCCCCGCGTACTGCGTGAAGGTGTCGCCGTCGACCATCGTCATCACCGTGTCGAGATGCATGAACGCGCGTCGCTTCGGCATGTCGAGCGCCACGATCGTCTGCGCCGAACCCGCGGCGAACAGCTTGTGGGCGAGCATCTCGACGGCCTGCGGGGTGGTGCGCTCGCTCATCCCGATGAGCACCGCGCCCTGGCCGATCACCAGGACGTCGCCGCCCTCGATGGTGGAGGGGTAGTCCGACTGCCCCTGGGACCAGATGTGGAAGTCCTCGGCGCGGAACAGCGGGTGGTACTGGTAGATCGCCTCGAAGTGCACGGTCTCGCGCTGCCTGGCCGGCAGGCGCATCGCGTTGATGGACACGCCGTCGTGGATCCAGGCCGAAGTGTCGCGCGTGAAGAGGTGGTTGGGGAGCGGGCCGAGCAGGAAGTCGTCCAGGTCCATGCAGTGGAAGCGCACGGACGTCGGCTCCGGATGCCGCTCCAGGAACTCCCGCTTGGTCATCCCGCCGACCAGCGCCTCGACGAGCTCGGCGGAGGGCATCGTCTCGAACGCGGCCCGCAGATGGTCGGTGGCGAGCGGCCCGTACTCCTTCTCGTCGAAGACCCGGTCCAGGACGAGAAGGCGGGCCGCCGGTACGTCCAGGGCCTCGGTGAGCAGGTCGCCGAAGAGGTGGACGGTCACATCCCGGTCCCGCAGGACGTCCGCGAATCCGTCGTGTTCCTGGCGGGCTCTGCGGACCCACAGGACGTCGTCGAAGAGCAACGCGTCCTTGTTGGTGGGGGTGAGCCGCTTCAGCTCCAGATCAGGGCGGTGCAGTATCACGCGGCGCAGCCGCCCGGCCTCGGAGTCGACTCGGAAGGTCATGAACTCAGCCTGCCACGCCGGGGCGGCCGGGACACCAGGACCGGCCACACCGCTCCCGGCGGACGCCCGCCCCACGGGTGTACGTCGCGGAACTTCCCTGTCCCGTCCGGGAGTTCCCACTGCCGGGCGGCCCCGCTCGGGCGCCGGTTAGGCTGGCCGGGCCATGCACCTCTCCTGCCACCCCTCCCCCACGCCGCCACGAGCCCCCGCGCGTGCGGTCCGTACGGCCGTGGCCGTCGCCGTCTCCGGGGTGGTCGGATGCGCCGCGCTGACCGGGTGCGCCGCTGGGAACGGCGGGGTCGAGGACGGGGGCGTCGCGCCGAGCCTCTCGGCGCCGGTCAGCTCCTCGCCGCTGTGGCCCGACTACACGTCCCCGCCGTCCGAGCGCAATGGCCTGGACCCCGGCCCCACCAAGCCCTACCTGCCCGTCAAGGGCGTGTCGGTGCCCGCGGGAGGCCTGCGGAAGGTGCCGCTTGAGGACCTCCTTTCGCACGACCCCAACGTGCCCGGGATGGTGAGTGCCATGCCGAAGGTCTGTCCGGGAGCGAAGTGCGGCATCCGCACCCCCGTCCACCGGGACCTCACCGGGGACGGCGCCGACGAGCTCATCGTGGCCGTCGACGATCCGGGCACCGCGAGCACCGTCGTCGTGGTCTACCGCGCCACCGGCCACACCGTCCGGCCCATCCTCGTCGCGTACGGCCAGCTGGGGCTCACCGGCGAGACGCTCGGCCGGGACCTCGTGCTGACCTGGGCCGGGGCCTCCGGCGAGTACATCACCCGCTACCGGTGGAACGGCAAGGGGCTGGTGCCCCACCTGGAGGACGGCGAGCCCGCCCCCGTGGCCACCCCCAGCGTCGCCCCCGACCCGCAGCCCCCGACCGCCACGCCCAGCGCCACCCCGGACCCGCAGCGTTCCGCGCGCCCCGACCTGAGGCCCACGCCATGACGACCCCCCCCCCCCACCCCGCACCGGCGCGGCCCGCGCCCCGGCCCGCGGCCGAGGCCCACCTCCTGCTGGTCGAGGACGACGAGGTCATCCGCAACACCGTCCGGATGGTGCTCGAGCGCTACGGCTTCACCGTCTCCACGGCCGCCGACGGCCTGACCGGCCTGGAGATCTTCCGCGAGAGCCGGCCCGACCTGCTCCTGCTCGACGTGATGCTCCCCGAGCTCGACGGCATCGGTCTGTGCCGCCGCGTCCGCGAACTGAGCCTCGCGCCCATCCTGATGATGTCGGCGCGCGGCGACTCCCTCGACGTGATCTCGGGGCTTGAGGCAGGCGCCGACGACTACGTCGTGAAGCCCATCGAGAGCCCCGTGCTGGTCGCCCGGATCCGCTCCCTGCTGCGCCGCTGCTCCTTCGGCCCCGCCACCGCGGGCCTTCCGGAGGCCGCCGACGACCCGGAAGTGGTCCTTGCCTTCGGTGAACTGACCATCGACACCAAGGGCATGGAGGTGCGGCGGGCCGGGGAGCCGCTGGCGCTGACCCCGACCGAGCTGCGGATGCTCCTGGAGTTCGCCGCGTCGCCCGGCGTGGTGCTTGAGCGCCAGACCCTGCTCAGCCGGGTGTGGGACCACGCCTGGCACGGCGACACCCGCGTGGTCGACCTGCATGTGCAGCGGCTGCGCGCCAAGATCGGTGCCGAACGGATCGAGACGGTCCGCGGCTTCGGCTACAAGCTGCGGCGCTGACCATGGCGTTGCGCTGGCGGATCATCGCGCTCGTCGCCGCGGCCATCTGCACCGTGGCCGCGGCCGTCGGCGTACTCGTGCACAACGCGTCCCGTGCGCGGGAGCTGTCCCAGGCCCGCGACGCCGCGAGCACCACCCTCGACAGGGCGGCCGTGACCTACGCCCGCACCGGAGTCGTCCAGGGGTCCGGCGCCGCGCTCGACGCCCGCGACCTGCCCGCGGGACTGCGGCGTCTTGTCCACAAGGGACGGCAGGGCACCGAGTTCACCGGCGGCCCCGGCGGACCCGCGATGTGGGCCGCCCGGCCGGCGGGCGGCCGGGTGCTCTCCGTACACATCGACATGTCGGCCAACATGCGCAACATCAGCGCCCTGGACACCAACATCGTCCTCGCCGGTCTTGTCGTCACCGCGGTGGTCCTTCCGCTCGGGGTGCTCACCGCGGGGCGGATGAGCCGGCGGCTGCGGATGGCCGCGGGCACCGCGCGCCGGATCGCCGCGGGCGACCTGGACGCCCGGATCGCCGCAAGGCCGCGGCCGCACGACGAGATCGCCGAGATCTCCGGTGCCGTGGACTCGATGGCCTCCGCGCTGCAGGAGCGGCTCCGCGCCGAGCAGCGCTTCACCGCCGACGTCGCGCACGAGCTGCGCACCCCGCTCATGGGCCTGGTCACCGCGGCGGAACTGCTGCCCGACGAGGACGAGGCCGTGGGGTACGTACGGGACCGGATCCGGGTCCTGAGCACCCTCGTCGAGGACCTGTTGGAGATCTCCCGGCTCGACGCGGGCGCGGAGCAGGCCGACCCGTCGCCGTGCCCGGTGGCACCGCTGGTCGAGGCGGCGATAGCACGTACGGAACTGCCCGCGCAGGTACGGGTCGACGCCGCGCCGGAGCGTGCCACGGTCTGGACCGACCCGCGGCGCCTCGAGCGCATCGTGGCCAACCTGCTGGTCAACGCGCACCGCCACGGCCAGCCCCCGGTCGAGGTCACCGTGGCCGCGGACGGCAGGACCGTGACCGTACGCGACCACGGCGGCGGCTACCCCGATGAACTCCTCGAGGACGGCCCGCAGCGCTTCCGCACCGGTGTCCGCGAACGCGGCCGCGGCCACGGCCTGGGGCTGACCATCGCCCGCGGCCAGGCCGAAGTGATCGGCGCCGCCCTTGAGTTCGGCAACGCGCCGGACGGCGGAGCCGTCGCCACGCTCCGTCTGCCCGCCGGCTCCGAGCCCCGGCCGATACACAGCTGATACAACCCCGCGCGACAGCCGACACCCCGCTTTGAGCCGTCCAAGATCTTCTCTGCCGAAGATGCGGTCATGCGTATCAGGCAGGCAAAACGAGAGCCACGGGACGCGGAGGAGGCGGAGAAGGCGGAGGAGGCCGAGGCGGCGGCCGGCGAATCCGCCGTCGGCCGTAGGCGCCGGCACGCGACCGTCCGCCCCAAGAGCCGCCTTCGCCGCCTCTTCAGCTGGAAGAGAATCCTGACGGCGGCGCTCTCCTTCGTCCTGCTCCTGGTGGGCGGCTTCACCGCCCTGTACCTCGCCATCGACGTCCCGCAGGGCAATGCGCAGGCCAAGGCGGAGAGCAACGTCTACCTCTACAGCGACGGCACCCTGCTGGCCCGCACCGGCGACGTCAACCGCGAGTCCGTCCCCATCAGCCGGGTGTCGAAGCCCGTCCGGCACGCCTTCGTCGCGGCCGAGAACAAGTCGTTCTACGAGGACTCCGGCATCGACCCGGCCGGGCTCACCCGCGGCCTGCTCAGCACGGTGTCCGGCGAGGGCACCCAGGGCGGCTCGACGATCACCCAGCAGTACGTCAAGAACTACTACCTCAGCCAGGAGCAGACCCTCACCCGCAAGGCGAAGGAGATGGTCATCTCGCTCAAGGTCGACCGGCGCGAGTCCAAGGACGACATCCTCGCCGGGTACCTCAACACCAGCTACTTCGGCCGTGTCGCGTACGGCATCCAGGCCGCCGCCCGCGCGTACTACGACACGGACGTCTCGGACCTGACCGTCGAGCAGGGGGCGTACCTCGCGGCGCTTCTGCAGGCGCCGAGTCAGTACGACTGGGCGGTGGCCGGGCCCACGGCCCGGCAACTGGTCAAGGCCCGCTGGAACTACGTACTGGACAACATGGTCGGCCAGGGCTGGCTCGACAAGGCCGAGCGGAAGGGGATGCGCTTCCCCGCGCCCAGGGCGCCCCGGCCCACCCCCGGCCTCGACGGACAGGCGGGCTACCTGGTCGACGTCGCCAACCGCGAACTGGCTGCCACCGGCATCAGCGAGCAGCAGCTCGCGGCGGGCGGCTGGACCATCACCCTGAACATCGACAAGAAGCGGCAACGGGCCCTGCGCACCGCCGTCGACGCGGGCGTGAGCGGCCCCGGCTCCCAGTCCGGCGCGGTGTCGGTCGACCCCAGGAACGGCCGGATCGTCGCGATGTACGGCGGCCGCGACTACACCAAGCACTACCTCAACAACGCCACACGCTCCGACTACCAGACGGGCCCCGCCTTCCTCCCGGTCGTCAGCGCGGCCAAAATGGAGGACCTCGAGGCGGCCCGTCCCGACGCGCCCGGCGAACACCCCTCCGCCGGGATCGAGAAGACGTCCGTGGACCTCGGCATCGACCCGCACGCCGGCGACTTCGACGACCCCGAGGCGGTCTCCCTCGGCCTGCTCGGCACCAGCCCGCTCGAACTCGCCGAGGTCTACGCGACCCTCGCCCACCACGGCAAGAAGGTCATCCCCTCGATCGTGAAGTCCGCCCAGCGCGGCGACGAACGCGCCGACGTGCGCAGCCCGTTGGGCGGCCAGACGGTCTCCCGCACCACCGCCGACACCGTCACCGCCAACCTGCAGACCGACTTCGACGGGCAGTTGGCCCAGGGCCCCGGCTCAAGCGCCACCGTCATGCAGCCCGTGGCAAGCGTCTCGGGCGCATCCGACGACAGGAAGGCGGCCTGGCACATCGGCTTCACGCCCCAACTGCTCACTGTCGTGGGCCTGTTCGGCGAGAACCCCAAGAGCGGCAAGCAGGCCCGGCTGGCCGCGGACGGGGAGAAACGGGCCGGCCGGATCTGGACGAACTACATGAGCCAGGCACTACGGGGTGAGCGTTCTTGGGGACGTCACGTGGAGCGGTCCGACAGGGGTGAGACGGCGACGCAGTGCGTGGCGTCTTCGGGCACACCGGTGTGTTCCACGCCGTCGTCGTCGCGGTAGCGCCAGGCGAACGGCACACCTCGTGCCGTCATCACGTCGGGGCCGTCCATGAGCTGGAAGTGCAGGTGGGGCTCGGACGAGTTGCCGGAGTTTCCGCATGCGGCGATCTCCTGGCCCGCCGTCACGCGGTCGCCCGCGGCCACGCGCAGCGAGCCGCGCCGCAGGTGTGCGAAGGCCGCGTGCACGCCGTCGCCGAGGTCCAGGATGATGTAGTTCCCCATGAGGTTGCTCGGCCAGCCGAGGCTGCGGATGAAGCCCTCCAGGTAGAGGAAGAGGAAGGCGGGGAAGGACATGCGCGAGAGATGGTCCCGCTGTCGTCCCGCGGTCGCGACGACGACTCCGTCGGCGGGGGCGAACACCGGCCTGCCGTACGTGGGGTAGAGGCGGGGGCTCCGGGCGAGTGGCCAGAGCCAGCGGAAGGGCGGGGCCTGCGGCGTGACGTCTTCGCCGCCGTCACCGCTGCTTGCCTCGGGGACGTACTTCAGGTCGATGGCGTACGTCTGCGCATGGCTGTGGGTGTGGCTGGGGACCTTCGTGGCCGGGCCGTTGAGCGCCACCCAGCGCCCTGCGGTGGGGACGCCGAGGAGTATCGGCTCGCGGTCCAGGGGCGGGCGCTGGGCGCGGGTCAGTGTCACGCGCATGGTCTGACCGACGATCAGCAGGGCCACGCCGGTGTACCAGAGCGGGCCGATCCCTTGGGTGTTCACCACGATGCACAAGGCGCCGGCGGCGAACACCAGGCCATAGCGCTTCCACAGCATCACGAGCATGTGCACCTCTTCGCAGGCATGTCAGTTCGGGCGGAGTCCGCATCCTGCCACGGTGGAGCGGCAGGTTCCGGCGAGGTCGGCCGTCATGAGGCTCCGATGGGAGCCAACTGCTGGCTGGCCAGCCGTCGGTAGGTGGCGTCCTCCGTCATCAGCTCCAGGTGGCTGCCGCGGGCCCTCAGCCGGCCGTCCTCGATGACGAGGATGTCGTCGGCGCCTGCGGTGGTGGAGATGCGGTGGGCGATCGTGAGCACTTGGCAGGTGGCGCCGATGGTGGTGAGGGCGGAACGCAAGGCCTTCTCGGAGTCCGAGTCGAGGTTCGACGTGACCTCGTCGAGGAGCAGGACCGCGGGGCGGGTGAGCAGGGCCCGGGCGATGGCCAGACGCTGGCGCTGGCCGCCGGAGAGCCCTGCGCCGCCCTCCCCGAGGCTGGTGTCGAGGCCGTCCGGCAGGGCGGCGACGACGTCGGTGAGGTGGGCCGCCTCCACGGCCCGGGTGATCTCCTCCGCCGTGGCGTCGGGCCGGGCGTAGACGAGGTTCTCGCGGACCGTGCCCCGCATGAGCGGGGAGTCCTGCTCGACCAGGCCGATACGGGAGCGGAGTTCCCGCAGCGGCAGGAGGGAGACGTCCTCGCCCGAGATCCGGATCGTCCCCTTGTCGGGGTCGTAGAAGCGTTCGATCAGTTGGAACAGTGTGGACTTGCCCGCGCCCGACGGTCCGACGATCGCGGTGATGCCGGTGGCGGGGAGCGTGAACGAGACGTCGTCGAGGGCTCGGGGCGCGGTGTCGGAGTAGCTGAAGGTGACGTTCTGGAACTCGACGGCGGCGGTCCCGCCGGCCTTGTCCCGGTCCCGCGCCACTCCACCCCGCTCCCGCGCCACCCCAGGCCCTGCCGGGGCCTCGACGGTCTCCTGGTCGACGGTGGCGAGGTCGTTGACACGGTCGATGGCGGCCCGGCCCTGCTGGAACTCCCCCAGCGACATGAAGAGCGTCACCAGCGGTGAGACGAGATAGAAGAGGTACATGATGAACGAGGTGAGGTCCGCGGCCGGGAGGGATCCCGTGGCGGTGCGGGCCATGCCCCAGGTGATCACCACCGCGAGGGACACCTGGGTGCCCACGTTCATCGCGGGCATCAGCATCGCCGACAGCCGGGTCACCCGGATTCCGCTGCCGCGTGCGGCGTTGGCGAGCGTGTCGATCCGCTCGGCTTCACGGCCCTCGGCGCCGGAGGCCTTGACCGTGGTGAGCGCGCCGAGGACCCGCAGGAGTCCGGAGCCGTAGTCGCTGGTGTCCTCGCGGTTCTGGACCGCCGCCTTGCGGACCGCTCTGGCCAGGAACAGCGCGAGGGTGGACGCGGCGCCGAGACAGCCCGCGGTGACCAGGAGCAGCCGCCAGTCGATCCAGGCCATGACGGCGATGCAGCCGACGGTGGTGAAGCCTGCCGTGATCATCTGGGCGACGGACGAGGACAGGGCGATCCGGGCGAGCGAGGTGTCGGAGACGGTACGGGTGAACACGTCACCGTGCTCGAGCCTGTTGAAGGCCCGTATCCGGGAGTGGAGCAAGCGCCCTGTCAGGGTGGAGCGCATGTCGAGGACGATGTTCTCGCCCGCCCGGCCGATGAGGTAGAAGTGCGTGGCGGCGAGCACCGCGTCCGCGACGAACAGGGCGGCTATGGACACGATCGGCCAGGTCACCGACTTGTCCAGGGAGACGGCTTCGATCAGGTCGCCGATGAGGAGCGGCTGCACGAGGGTCGCGGCGGTACCGCCGAGACCGAGGAGGATGCCGACGGCGAGCAGTACCCGATGGCGTCGGACGATCGCGGAGAAGTTCACGACGCGCCCTGCCCGACGGAGACGGCCATGATCATTGCGATGCTCGCGGCGAAGACGATGCCCAGGGCCATCGCCCGTCTGGTGAACCGTCCGTTCTCCCGGAACACCGCGGACATGCTCGGCGCGGCGAAGACGAACGTGACCGCGAACCACATCGCACGGCTTGTTGTCATCACTGGGTTCCTCCCTTGTACTGCTCGCTCACACCGGCGGTGGCTCAGGCGCTCTTGGTGTACGTGGTCAGGAACATCGGGTACTGCTCGGTGTACGGGGAGAGATGCCAGTCGGCATAGCGGCCTTCGGGGGTGAGGCCGGCTGCCGTGGCGTATCCGTCGACCTCGTCGGGGGTCGTGAGGCGCGCCAGTTCACTGCCCACCCGGGTGCTGCCGTCGGACTCGTACCAGATGTGGGAGCACTGCCATATCTCGGGGGTGAGCGTGGAGTGGGTCTGCAGCCCCGTTCCCGGCTCCGGGTAGGGCGTGAACAGGGTGGTGCGCGGCTGGCCGTCGTGGAGCGCCTCCACCGCGGGCCGGTTGCCCGTCTCCACCACCAACCGGCCACCAGGGGCAAGGAGTTCAGCGGCGCGGCGCACCGTCTCCTGCTGGTCCTCGGGGCTGAGCACCATCGACAGCGTTCCGCACACCACATAGACCAGGCCGTAGGTGCGGGTGTCGGTGTACGTGCGGATGTCCGCGTGCACGGAGACGACGTTCTCGCTCCCCGGGGCGTCGGCCAGTTGGGCGAGCATTTCCGGGGACGAGTCGACTCCGGTCACCTGTCCGGTCTTCTGGGAGAGCGGGACGGCGATGCGTCCGGTGCCGACCCCGAACTCGATGGTGCCGGCGTCGGGGTCGGGGTGGAGTCGTGCCAGGGCATCCGCGATGACCTGGGCGTCGGCGCCCCTGGGAAAGATCCGGTCGTACCACTTCGCGAACTGCGCGCCGTAGCCGATGTCTTCAACTGTGCTGGTCATTACGGGGTGTTCACTTCCCTTTGGCGGTGTACGGGGGCTGTCGCGGGTCAGGTGGGCCAGTAGCCGCTCCTGGTCTGCATCACGGAGCGCAGGAGGCGGACGCGTCCGTCGTCGGCGAACTCGCCGAAGGTGAAGACCTCCATCTCGCCCGCCCGGCGTCCGTTCTCCGAGGGCACCATGGAGTAGCGGGCGGCGAAGCGGTTGCCCTGGGCGAGCGCCGCGTGGACGTCCAGGGTGTAGTCGGGGCCCTTGTCGCGGGCCCCGGCGAGGGACTGCAGGGCCGCGGGGCGCTGCATCGACGTGCCGTTGATGTACTGGACGGAGTCGGGGGTGTGGAACCGGTCGAAGGCCTCTTCCAGGGGCACGCTCGGGTCGTTGGCCAGCTCCGCGAAGGTCGTGAGGTAGGCCGCGGGGTCCGCCGGCGCACCGTTCGGTGTGCCGGCGGATGCCGCGTCGCTGTCCCAGGTCTCGGTGTCGGAGCTGCCCCATCCGTAGGTCGACCGCGCGGTGGTGACGGTGGACGCGACGCGTCCGTCGTCGGCGAGGTCGGCGAAGATCACCACTTCGGTGTTGTGCCGCACCTGCATCACCAGGGGCTTGCTGATGGTGTAGCGGGCGGCGGCGCGGGTGCCGTCCACCACCGCCTCGTGGATCCACAGCTCGTACGGCGTCTGGTCCGCCCGCCACTGCGAAAGGTTCTTCAGCGTGGCGTCCCGGTCGAGCTGCTTCCGGTTGACCACATGGGTGGCGTCCGGGACGTGGTAGCGGTCCCAGACCTCCTCGAGGCTCTGCGCGGAGGCGAATGCGTCGGCGGTGTAGGTCCGGAGATAGCCGACGAAGTCGTCGGCGGGGATCGGGGCGGTGGTCATGGTGCGTACTCCAACGCTCTGTCGGTGGGGCGGTGTTTCTGGGTGGTGCTCAGGCCGCGGCGAGGTGCGGGCCGACCCGGTGCATCGGGGTGTACGGGGAGATGAACAAGGGCTCCGGGTCCTCGCTGGTGTCGTGCCCCGCGGCTCGTACGACCGCGAACTGGAAGCCCTTGACGTTCGTGTCGCCCTGCTGGTCGCGGATCGTCTTGCGGATGAACTCGGCGAGGACCCGGTAGGAGGAGGTCTTCTGCACCTCCGTCGCACCGGCCTGGGTGGCCTGCTGGAGGATGGCGGTGCACAGGTCGAACACCGACTTCTCCGGGCGGCGGGTGGCGAACCAGAACGCCTGGTACATCTTCCGGGGTTCGATCATGTCGATCTCGCTCCACTCGGACGTCCCGCCCGTGTGGTCGAGGGTTCGATAGACGTAGTGGAAGTCATGGGTCGCCGGGTTCGGGGCGAAGAACTTCCAGTTCGGGACGAAGGAGAAGAGGTCCTTGGCGCGGACCCGGTCGAACGCCGGGTGCGGGTGCTGCGCGGCGACGGTCGCCACCAGCATCCCCGCGCCCACGACGCGGGCCAGCGAACCGGGACCGGTGAAGGTGTCCTTGAGCAGGGTTGTCGGGTTCACCTCTGTGCTCCTTGCTCGTCGACGACGGACTCGCTGTCCGGGTCGCCCGTGCTGTCCTTCATGAAGTCGGTCATGTGCTGCACCGTCTTGTGGGCGAAGAGCGCGTTGGTCAACAGGGAGTCGTGGTCGGCCCCTTCGACGACCTTGACCTCGCCGCGCCGGTGCACCCGGGCCAGTTCGTTGTACATCAGAAGCTGCTCGGGGTCCTGATCGACGGTCTGCTGCGCGGCGATGATCAGCGCGGGCGCCGCCACCTGCGGCATGTCGCCGTCGAAGGACCTGAAGTCCTTCTCGACCGCCGCCCATTCACGCCGGCCGGCCTTCCAGAGCCGGGCGTCGGTGTACTGGGCGAACACCTTGTCCCGGTAGTTCGCCGGGAGCCTGTCGAGCCACCCGGGGCGGCTCATCAGGATGCCGGTGCCCAGCGAGAGGTAGCGGGCGGCGTGCGTGATGTTGTCGTTGAGGTCCTTCGCGCCGTCGCTCTGGCGCTCGGAGCGCTGCAGCTCGGCGGGGTGGGACGGGTCGAGGTAGACGAGTCCCGCGATCCGGTCCGGGATCCGGGCCGAGACCCGGCGGATCAGCTCTCCGCCCAGGGAGTGGCCGACCAGGACCGCCTTGCGGTGCGCGGGCACCGTGGCACGGATCAGATCCTCCAGGTCGTCGACCGACTCGTCCAGGACGAAGGGCGCGTTGGTGCGGCGGAGGCTGCCCGCGTACCCGGCTCGCGCGTACGAGACGACCGCGCTGTCCGAGTCGTTCACGAACCGCTCGGTGATCCAGGCGAAGTGCTCGGACGTCGAGGTGAGCCCGGCGCAGAAGACGAGGACCGGAGCGTCCGTCTCGTCGTCCCGGCCGCCTGTCTCGTACATGAGCTCGTTGCCGTGCCGGGTGACGAACTTGCGTGACGTGGGCCAGCCTTCGCGGACCACGGCGCGGCGCTGGGCGGCTGTCGCGGCGGCCACCGCGACGCCTGCGGCGAGCAGCAGTGCCGCGGCCTTCACCGCGCGGTCGTCGCGTCCCGCCACCAGCGGGTGCGTCTTGGGGGCCGTGGTGTAGGCGACCATGGGGTGCATGGCCGGGAAGGCCGTCATGAAGCGCCCGAGTCCCATGACGAAGCCGTTGGCGACGTGGAAACTTCCGGCTGCCGCGATCATCGGGCGGGTCAGCTTGCCGCCGGCGAGGTAGACGACCGGGAAGAGGCATTCCATCGCGAGGACGCTGTGCTGCACGTACTTCGCGGTCTTCGGGTAGCGCTGGGTGAGGCGGTAGGCGCTCTCGAACCCATAGGTGCGGGTGCGCATCACTCCGGGAAGTGCCGATCCGTCACGCCACTTCTCACCAAGGAGCTTGACCCAGCCGGAGGCCGCGTAGGACAGGCTCGCCTGCATCGCCACGTACCAGAGGAATGCGTCCTTGGTCTGTGAACTCTTCGAGAGGCGCGCGAGGCCGGTGGCGGTCTGCACCAGGTTCGCCACCTGGTCCGAACCGTCCGTGCCGTAGCGGTGGCGAGTCTGCAGAACGGAGGTGGAGGCGGTGAGGAAAAGACTTCCGGCCCCGCGCCATCTGCTGTTGCCGGGAAAAAGAAGTCCGACGCTCACGGCTGCCCGGGCGGCGTGAATCGCCACCGTGGCCTTCTTGCCGCTGACGGCCTCGGTGATCCTACGAATGGCCAGGTTTTTGGTCTCCGGGGATTCCTTCATGATTTCCCAGTCATTGAGACCACCGGGATCCAGCTGCTTGTGCTGGTGCAGATATTCAAGAGAGGAGGAGAGGGTGGTGAGCGCGGAGAGTCGCTCAGATAAACCCAGGGCGCGGTCCCGGGATATTGGCACCGGAGAGAAAAGCGACGAGACAAGCTTCTTCATTCGTCTCACAGGATATTCCTCACGACTGAACCATGGGTGAGCTAATATG
>NZ_JBHYIG010000206.1:0-17521 GCF_042740015.1 Streptomyces sp. NPDC059037 | reverse complement strand
CGCCCCTTTCGCCCGCCCGGGCCGCCCCCCCGCTTCGCCTCCCCTGTGCACCTGCCCGCCCCCAACATCCGGGGGGGGGCCCCCCACTGTTTGGGGGGCGGGCCCCCCAGGCGGAGTGTGTGGCGTACGTCAGTTGTGGCTGTGCAGGACGTCGTTCAGGCCGCCCCACACCGCGTTGTTCGGGCGGGCCTCAACGGCGCCGGAGACCGAGTTGCGGCGGAAGAGGATGTTCGAGGCGCCGGAGAGCTCGCGGGCCTTGACGATCTGCCCGTCGGGCATGGTGACGCGGGTGCCCGCGGTGACGTACAGACCGGCCTCGACGACGCACTCGTCGCCGAGGGCGATGCCGACGCCGGCCTCGGCGCCGATCAGGCAGCGCTCGCCGATGACGATGCGGACGTTGCCGCCGCCGGAGAGGGTGCCCATGGTGGAGGCGCCGCCGCCGATGTCCGAGCCGTCGCCGACGACGACACCGGCGGAGATGCGGCCCTCGACCATGGAGGTGCCGAGCGTGCCCGCGTTGAAGTTCACGAAGCCCTCGTGCATGACCGTGGTGCCCTCGGCGAGGTGCGCGCCGAGGCGGACCCGGTCGGCGTCGGCGATGCGGACGCCCTTGGGCGCGACATAGTCCGTCATGCGCGGGAACTTGTCGATGGAGGTCACGGCGAGGTGCAGGCCCTCGGCGCGGGCGTTGAGCCGCACCTTCTCGACGTCGTCCACGGCGACCGGGCCCAGCGAGGTCCAGGCGACATTGGCGAGCAGGCCGAAGACGCCGTCCAGGCTCTGGCCGTGCGGCTTGACCAGCCGGTGGCTGAGCAGGTGCAGACGCAGGTAGGCGTCGTGGGCGTCCAGCGGCTTCTCGTCGAGGGACGCGATGACCGTACGTACGGCGATGATCTCCACGCCACGGCGGGCGTCGGGGCCGACGGCCTTGGCGGCACCGTCGCCGAGCAGCTCCACGGCGCGCTCGGCGGTGAGCCGCTCGGTGCCGGACGGGCCCGGCTCGGCGGTGAGCTCGGGCGCGGGGAACCAGGTGTCGAGGACGGTGCCGTCGGCGGTGACGGTGGCAAGGCCTGCGGCGACGGCGCCGGTGGTGCGGGAAGCGTTCGTGTCGGTCATGGGGAAAACCTAACCGGCGGGGCGCCGCGCGGGCGAACCGGTCTCGGGGACTGGGCCGGGGGACCTCCGGGGTCCTGCTCGCGGGCGGACCGCCCCGCGAAGAGGACGGCGCACCCCGCCAACCCCGCGAGGGCCGCGCACACCGGCCAGAGCAGGCCCGGCGCCACGGAGTACAGGGCGCCGCCCAGCGGCGCGGACAGCACGACACCGCTGACCGAGACCCCCGAGTACAGGCTCTGGAAGCGGCCCTGCGCATGGGCGGGCGCGTGGTCGGCGACGTACGCGGTGGCCGGAGTCTTGTAGAGGACCTCGCCCGCGGTGAGCAGCAGCATCATGGCCACGGCGGTGGCGACCGAGGTGCCGATGACGAGCGCGGCGTACCCCGCGCCGACCAGGAGCAGCCCGGCCCCGACGATCCGCAGCGGCGCGCGGCCGCGCAGGGCGAGGGTGGCGGGGAGTTCGAGGAGCAGGATGACGCCGCCGTTGATCGCGAGGAGCCAGCCGTAGACGCCGGTGTCCAGGCCGTGGCGTGCGAGGTCGACGGGGAGCGTCGAGTACTGCTGCCGGTAGACCAGGTCGGTGACGAGGATCGCGCCGAGCAGGACGAGGACGGTGGGGCGCTGTCGCAGCGCGGCGAACACCCCGGGGCCCGGCTCGGCCGTCCTGGCGGCGCGCACGGCGCCGTGGGCGGGCAGGACGCGCCAGGCGTACGCGGCGAAGGCGAGGGTGCCGAGCCCGTCGACGACGAAGAGCAGGCCGTACGAGGCGTGCGCGATGATCAGCGCGCCCAGCGGGGGCCCGACGGTGAAGCCCGCGTTGACCGCGAACCGCCACACGGCGAAGGCCTGGCGCCGCCCGCCCTCGGGCACGGTGACCGCGACGAGCGCGCCGTTCGCCGCGCGCACGCATCCTCCGGCGTACTGGCTCAGGGTCGGCACCACGTACAGCAGGGCGAGCGGGAGAACGGGCAGGGCGAGCACGCCAGCGCCGCTGATCAGCGATCCGATGAGCAGGATCCTGCGGTGGCCGTACCGGTCACCGAACCAGCCGCCGGTGAAGTTGCCCGCGACCATGCCCGCCCCGCCGATGCCGCTGATCACCCCGGCCTGGGCGACGGAGAGGCCGCGCTCGTCCGTCAGGTAGACGAAGAAATAGACGAAGGTGAAGGTGACGACCATGTTGAAGAAGCCGCCCGCGGCAAGCAGCCACACGGTTCTCGGTACGTCCCTCAGTCCCCGCCCTTGTCGTTGTCCTTGTCCTTGTCCTTGCGCGGTGCGCTTCCCCCGCGGCATGCCACCCCCAGCAAGACAGTGAGTTCCTTTTGGAAACGGACTATGTCAGCATGGGGGGCATGGCGCAACGGACCCGGCTCGACGACGACCACTGCGCCATCGCGCAGGCCCTGGACGTCGTGGGCGACTGGTGGACCCTGCTGATCGTGCGGGACGCGGCCCGCGGCCTGCACCGCTTCGACGAGCTGCAGCGTGAACTGGGCGTGTCCCGCAAGGTGTTGACCGAGCGGCTGCGGCTCCTGGTGGACGCGGAGGTGCTCACACGCGTCCCCTATCAGGACCGTCCGGTACGCCACGAGTACCGCCTGACGCCACGCGGCCGCGCACTGCTGCCGGTCCTGGTCGCCCTCCAGGACTGGGGCGACACCTGGGTGATGGGAGAGGGAGAGACGATGGCAACCGCGGCGGAGGTCTCCATGGAGGCACAGCGGGTCCACGAGCTCCTGGGCACGCACCTGCCCGAGCTCCAACTCCTCGGCGAGGACGGGGAGTTCAATGACCCGGTGGCCGCCACCACGCCGTACACCGTCTTGTACTGCTTCCCGGGCGCCTACGCCCGCAAGGACGCCTACCCGCCCGACTGGGCCCGGATCCCCGGCGCCCCGGGCTGCACGCTGGAGTCCTGCACCTACCGCGACCGGCTCGCCGAGTTCACCGCGGCGGGCGCGACGGTCCACGGGGTCTCCACCCAACGCCCGGACGAACAGCGGGCGTTCGCCGAGAAGGAGCGGCTGCGCTTCCCGCTCCTCTCGGACGCGGACCTGAACCTGACGGCGGCGCTGCGCCTGCCGACGTTCCGCGCGGCCGGGGTGAGCCGGCTGAAGCGGCTGACCCTGGTGGTGGACCGGGACCGGGTCGTGCGGGACGTGCAGTACCCGGTCACGGATGTCACGGCGAGCGTCGACGCGGCACTGGCGACGGTCGGCCGCCTGCGGCGGTCAACCGCCTGACGCGACAATCCGGCGGAACGCCTCGCGCGCGTACTCCTCGTCGTACCGCGCGTCCGTGAGCAGGACCTCCAGGCAGATGCCGTCCATGAGCGCGGCGATGGCCCGCGCGGTGACGGCGTCGGTGCGCTGTTCCAGGACCTCGGCGAGGCCCACGCCGCACTCGGCGGCGACGGGCCGCAGGGCGGGCTTGCGCAGGGCGGCCAGATAGAGCTCGTACTCCAGCTCGACCTCCGTGCGATCCCCCGCGAGCCACTCCCCGAGCAGTGCGGCGAGCTCACCGGCGAGATCGGCCCGCGGGTCCTCGAAGGCGCTCCGCGCGGCGACCGCCTTGGCGAACCCCTCATTGGCCTGCCGCAGCGCGGCCACCATCAGCTCGTCAAGTGTCTTGAAATGATAGGTCGTTGACCCGAGCGGCACATCGGCCTCGGCGGCGACCGAACGATGGCTGAGCCCGCCGATCCCCTTCTGCCCGACCACCCGGATCGCGGCGTCGATGATCCGCTGACGCCGCTCGGGGTCGTACCTGCGGGCCATCAGTGCGCACCTCCGAGATTGAGCACGACGACGCCCGCGATCACCAGCGCGATCCCGGAGACCTTGACCAGGCTCGTCGACTCCCCCAGGAACAGCATCCCGATGCCGGCGACCGCGGCGGTCCCTATCCCCGCCCAGATCGCGTAGGCGGTCCCCACGGAGAGCGTCTTCAGCGTCTGCGCGAGGAGGGTGAACGCGATCAGATATCCCGCGACGGTGATCAGCGAGGGCCAGAGCCTGCTGAACCCTTCGCTGTATTTCATGGCCGTCGTCCCGGCCACCTCCGCCGCGATCGCCGCGGCCAGCAGTCCGTATCCCATGCGTACGAGTGTACACAACGTTATGTACGGGCGTACGCAAACCCGGACGGCAAACCGGCTAAGGTGACGCGATCACTGTGGGGGGCCACAGCGAGCACACGCGGAACACCGCACGAAGCTACGGAGCACAAGAGCGATGTCAGACACATCGGGGTGGGGACCACAGGCGCCTTACGGCGGACCGCCGGGACCGTACGGGCCGCCCGGACCTTACGGCGGGCCGCCGCCCGGCTGGGGCTGGAACGGCAGCGCCTGGGCACCGCCGCCCCCGCCGCCCAAGCCGGGCGTCATCCCCCTCGCGCCGCTCGGCGCCAACCACGTCATCGGCGGCGCGTTCGCGACGATGCGGCGCTACGCCAAGCCGCTGTTCGGCACCGCCGCCGCGGCCTACGGCCTGCTCGCCGTCGTCTTCGCGGCCGGGGCGGGGCTCGCCTACGCCGCGACCCAGGACCACATCCGCGCCGTGTACGAACCGGGCACGGACTTCTCATGGGACGACGGCAGGCCGATCCTGGTCGCGTTCGGCCTGGTGTGGCTGCTGTTCATGCTCGCCACGCTGGCCGTCAACTCGTTCATCCAGGCCGCCTGCGCGGCCACCCTGCACGAGGCGGTGCTCGGCCGCCCCGCGACGTTCGGCGCGGTCTGGCGCAGGGCGTGGTCGCGGACGCCGTCCGTGGCGGCCGTGACGCTCTTTCTCGCCTTCATCCTGATGCTGCCGGTGGCCGCGTTCGCGCTGCTCCTCTTCTCCCTGCTCTTCCTGATGATGACCCAGTCGCTCATCCCCATCGGCCTGGTCTTCCCGCTGTTCCTGCTGACGCTGCCGCTCGCGGCCTGGCTGTACGTCCTGTTCGCCTTCGCCCCGGCGGCCGCAGTCCTCGAATCGGCGGGCCCTTTCACGGCGTTGCGGCGCTCCGTACGTCTGGTGCGCGGCGCCTGGTGGCGCACCTTCGGCATCTCGCTGCTCGCGGGCCTCATCGTGCTGGGGGTGTCCCTCGCGCTGCGGCTCCCGCTGCAGTTCGCGGCGCCGACCCCGCCCCCGGTGGACCCGGACGACTCGGCGTCGGCCTACCTCCTCGACCAACTGCGCTCCCAGTTCGGCCTGTACGCCGTCCTCGGCCTGGTCGGCAGCTTCCTCACCCAGCTGGCCGCCACGGTCTTCCTCCCCCTGGTGACCGCCCTGCTCTACATAGACAGCCGCATCCGCAAGGAGGGCCTGGCCCACACCCTGACGGAGGCGTCGTCGGTCCAGCAGCCCACCCCGTAAACGCAGTTCGGCCCCCCGCGCCATAAGCGCGGGGGGCCGAATCAGCCGTATCAGTGGTGTCTCAGACGTTGAACCCGAGCGCCCGAAGCTGCTCGCGACCATCGTCCGTGATCTTGTCCGGGCCCCACGGCGGCATCCAGACCCAGTTGATCCGCAGCTCGTTGACGATGCCGTCGGTGGCGGACTTCGCCTGGTCCTCGATGACGTCCGTCAGCGGGCAGGCCGCCGAGGTGAGCGTCATGTCGATCGTCGCGATGTTCGCGTCGTCGATGTGGATGCCGTAGATCAGGCCGAGGTTGACGACGTCGATGCCCAGCTCGGGGTCGACGACGTCGTACAGCGCCTCGCGCACCTCTTCTTCGGAGGCGGGCTTCGTCAGCGTCTCGTTCTCGCTCATGCGGTCTTCCTCTCAGCGATCCCGGCTCCGGCGCCCTCGAGCGCCTGGGCCGTCGCGTCCTTCCACGCCATCCAGCTCAGCAGAGCACACTTCACACGCGCCGGGTACTTCGAGACCCCGGCGAACGCGACCGCGTCCTCCAGGACCTCCTCCATCGCGTCGTCCGGCTCCAGCTTGCCCTTGGACTGCATCAGCTCCAGGAACACGGCCTGGATCTTCTGCGCCTCGGCGAGTTCCTTGCCGACAAGCAGGTCGTTCAGGACGGACGCGCTGGCCTGGCTGATGGAGCAGCCCTGGCCCTCGTACGACACGTCGGCGATCGTCGACCCGTCGTACTTGACGCGCAGCGTGATCTCGTCGCCGCACGTCGGGTTGACGTGGTGCACCTCGGCGTCGCCATCACGCAGACCGCGCCCGTGCGGGTGCTTGTAGTGGTCCAGGATGACTTCCTGGTACATCGAATCCAGCTTCACGTTCCCAGCCAGCCCCTCAGCCGAAGAAGTTCCGTACGTGCTCCAGGCCGTCGATCAGCGCGTCGATCTCGCCGGGCGTGGAGTACAGATAGAACGACGCTCGCGTGGTCGCAGGAATTCCGTAGCGGAGGCAGACGGGGCGGGCGCAGTGGTGACCCACGCGGACCGCTATGCCTTCCTCGTCCAGGACCTGGCCCACGTCGTGCGGGTGGATGTCGCCGAGCGTGAAGGAGATCGCGGCGCCGCGGTCCTCGGCCGTCGAAGGACCGATGATCCTCAGGTCCGGGACCTCGAGGAGGCGCTTGACCGCGTACTCGGTGATCGCGTGCTCATGCGCGGCGATCTTGTCCATGCCGATCGCCGACAGGTAGTCCACGGCCGCGCCCAGGCCGACGGCCTGGGAGACCGGGGGCGTGCCCGCCTCGAACTTGTGCGGCGCGGGAGCGTACGTCGACGAGTGCATCGACACGGTCTCGATCATCTCGCCGCCGCCGAGGAACGGCGGCAGGTCCTCGAGGAGCTCCTGACGTCCCCACAGCACGCCGATGCCCGTCGGGCCGAGCATCTTGTGGCCGGTGAAGGCCACGAAGTCGGCCTGCAGCGCCTGCACGTCGAGCACCATGTGCGGGGCGGCCTGCGAGGCGTCGATCAGGACGAGGGCGCCGACCTCCTGGGCGCGGCGCACGATCGCCTCGACCGGGTTGAGCGTGCCCAGGATGTTCGACACGAGCACGAAGGAGACGATCTTCGTCTTCTCCGTGATGATCTCGTCGATGTTGGACAGGTCGAGCCGGCCGTCGTCCGTGAGACCGAACCACTTCAGCTTCGCGCCCGTGCGCTGCGAGAGCAGCTGCCACGGCACGATGTTGGAGTGGTGCTCCATCTCCGTGATGACGATCTCGGTCTCGTGGTCCACGCGGTAGGGCTCGTCGGCCCAGCCGAGCATGTTCGCCACGAGGTTGAGCGACTCCGAGGCGTTCTTGGTGAAGATCACCTCGTCGCGGCTCGGCGCGTTGATGAACGCCGCGACCTTGTCACGGGCGCCCTCGTACAGCGCCGTGGCCTCCTCCGCGAGGACGTGCACGCCGCGGTGGACGTTGGCGTTGTGCTTCTCGTAGTACTCGTTGAGTACGTCGAGCACCTGGCGCGGCGTCTGCGAAGTCGCCGCGTTGTCCAGGTACACGAGCTTCTTGCCGTCGTGGATCGTGCGATCCAGGATCGGGAAGTCCTTGCGGATCGCCTCGGTGTCGAGGAGGCCCGGCAGCTGCGTCACGCTGATACGCCACCCTTCGTGTAAGCCTCGTAGCCCTCGGCCTCGAGCTTGTCGGCGAGCTCCGCGCCGCCGGACTCGGCGATGCGGCCGTTCGCGAAGACGTGCACGAAGTCGGGCTTGATGTAGCGCAGGATGCGCGTGTAGTGCGTGATCAGCAGGGTGCCGACCTCGCCGGTCTCACGGACGCGGTTGACGCCGTCCGAGACCTGACGCAGGGCGTCGACGTCCAGACCGGAGTCCGTCTCGTCGAGGATCGCGATCTTCGGCTTGAGGAGCTCCATCTGGAGGATCTCGTGGCGCTTCTTCTCACCGCCGGAGAAGCCCTCGTTCACGTTGCGCTCGGCGAAGGCCGGGTCCATCTGGAGCTGCTCCATCGCGGACTTGACCTCCTTCACCCAGGTGCGCAGCTTGGGGGCCTCGCCGCGGATCGCGGTGGCCGACGTACGCAGGAAGTTGGAGACCGAGACGCCGGGGACCTCGACCGGGTACTGCATGGCCAGGAACATGCCGGCGCGGGCGCGCTCGTCGACGGACATCTCCAGGACGTCCTCGCCGTCGAGGGTGACGGTGCCCTGCGTGATCGTGTACTTGGGGTGCCCCGCGATCGAGTACGCGAGGGTCGACTTGCCGGAGCCGTTCGGGCCCATGATGGCGTGGGTCTCGCCCTGCTTCACGGTCAGGTCGACACCCTTGAGGATTTCCTTGGTGCCGTTCTCGACCTCGACAGTGACGTGCAGGTCGCGGATTTCAAGCGTTGCCATGTGCCTCAGGACTCCTGGGTGACGGAGACGAGCACATCGTCCCCTTCGATCTTTACGGGGTATACGGGGACGGGGCGCGTCGCGGGAAGGCCGGACGGCTTGCCGGTGCGGAGGTCGAATGCGGAGCCGTGCAGCCAGCACTCGATCTGACAGTCCTCCACCTCTCCCTCGGAGAGGGAGACGTTCGCGTGCGAGCAGATGTCGTAGATCGCGAACACCTCGCCCTCGGTGTGGACGACCGAGACCGGCGTGCCGTCGAGTTCCACCCGCTTCGGGGTGTCCTCCGACAGCTCGCTCAGGCCACAGGCGCGTACGAATGTCATGCGACCGACGCCTCCAGCTCCTCTTCGATCTTGGCGAGGAGGCGCTCTTCGATGTCGGGCAGGCCGATCTGCTGGATCAGCTCGGCGAAGAATCCACGGACGACCAGGCGGCGCGCCTCGTCCTCCGGGATACCGCGCGACTGCAGGTAGAAGAGCTGCTCGTCGTCGAAGCGGCCGGTCGCCGATGCGTGGCCCGCGCCGACGATCTCGCCGGTCTCGATCTCAAGGTTGGGGACGGAGTCGACGCGGGCGCCGTCGGTCAGAACCAGGTTGCGGTTCATCTCGTACGTGTCCGTGCCCTCGGCCGCGGCCTCGATGAGGACGTCGCCGATCCACACCGCGTGGGCGTCCTGGCCCTGGAGCGCGCCCTTGTAGACGACGTTCGACTTGCAGTGCGGCTGGTTGTGGTCGACCAGGAGGCGGTGCTCCTGGTGCTGGCCGGCGTCGGTGACGTACAGACCGAGGAGCTCGGCCTCGCCGCCCGTGCCCGCGTACTCGACGCGCGGGTGCAGGCGGACGACGTCGCCGCCGAAGGTCACGACGACCGACTTGAAGGAGGCGTCCCGGCCGATCAGCGCGTTGTGCTGCGCGACGTGCACGGCCTTGTCGTCCCAGTCCTGGACGGAGACGACGGTCAGCTTGGCGCCGTCGCCCAGGATGTAGTCGACGTTGGCGGCGAGCACGGCGTCACCGGTGTGGTCGATGACGACGAGGGCCTCGGCGAACGCGCCCAGCTCGATGACCTGGTGCGCGAAGGCGGTGCCGCCCTCGCCGTGCACGGCGATCCGGATCGGCTCGGTGAGCACCGTCTCCTTGGGGACGGTCACGACCGAGGCCTTCTCGAAGGACGAGTACGCCTGCGCGGCGACGCGGTCGACGGGCTTGCCCGCCTTGCCCACGCGCGCGTCGTCCCGGCCGACGGTCTCCTGGGTCACGCCCGCCGGCGCCGTCACCTCGACGCGGATGCCGCCCGTGGCGACCGCAGTGCCGTCGTGCAGCCCGCGAAGGCGCTCCAGCGGCGTGAACCGCCACTCCTCCTCGCGACCGTGGGGAACCGGGAAGTCCGCCACGTCGAAGGACGGGGGTGCGCTCATACGGGTGGCGACGGTGGACTCGGCGGCCACCGCGATGGATCCGGCGGTGGTGGATCCCACCGGGATGTTCTGAGCCTCAGCCATGGCTGTCGTCGTGCTCTCTCTCTGCGTAAGAAATCTGCTCGCTGCTACGGGGGACGCGGCCGGTCTTAACCGACCGAGCCCTCCATCTGCAGCTCGATCAGCCGGTTCAGCTCCAGGGCGTACTCCATGGGCAGCTCCTTGGCGATCGGCTCGACGAAGCCGCGGACGATCATCGCCATGGCCTCGAACTCGGTCATGCCGCGGCTCATCAGGTAGAAGAGCTGGTCGTCGGAGACCTTGGAGACGGTCGCCTCGTGACCCATGGAGACGTCGTCCTCGCGGACGTCGACGTACGGGTACGTGTCCGAGCGGGAGATCGTGTCGACGAGCAGCGCGTCACAGAGCACGTTCGACTTCGATCCGGCGGCGCCCTCACCGATCTCGACGAGACCGCGGTAGGAGGTGCGGCCACCGCCACGCGCCACGGACTTCGAGACGATGTTGGAGGACGTGTTCGGCGCCATGTGGACCATCTTGGAGCCGGCGTCCTGGTGCTGCCCCTCGCCCGCGAAGGCGATGGAGAGGGTCTCACCCTTGGCGTGCTCACCCATGAGGTAAACAGCCGGGTACTTCATCGTCACCTTGGAGCCGATGTTGCCGTCGATCCACTCCATGGTCGCGCCCTCGTACGCCACGGCGCGCTTGGTGACCAGGTTGTAGACGTTGTTCGACCAGTTCTGGATCGTCGTGTAGCGGCAGCGGCCGCCCTTCTTGACGATGATCTCGACGACCGCGGAGTGCAGCGAGTCCGACTTGTAGATCGGCGCGGTGCAGCCCTCGACGTAGTGAACGTAGGCGTCCTCGTCCACGATGATCAGGGTCCGCTCGAACTGGCCCATGTTCTCCGTGTTGATGCGGAAGTAGGCCTGGAGCGGGATCTCGACGTGCACGCCCTTGGGGACGTAGATGAACGAGCCGCCGGACCAGACGGCCGTGTTCAGCGACGCGAACTTGTTGTCGCCGACGGGGATGACGGTCCCGAAGTACTCCTTGAAGAGCTCCGGGTGCTCCTTCAGCGCCGTGTCGGTGTCCAGGAAGATGACGCCCTGCTCCTCCAGGTCCTCACGGATCTGGTGGTAGACGACCTCGGACTCGTACTGGGCCGCGACACCGGCGACGAGGCGCTGCTTCTCCGCCTCCGGGATGCCGAGCTTGTCGTACGTGTTCTTGATGTCCTCGGGCAGGTCCTCCCAGGACTCCGCCTGCTTCTCCGTGGAGCGCACGAAGTACTTGATGTTGTCGAAGTCGATGCCCGACAGGTCCGAGCCCCAGTTCGGCATGGGCTTCTTGTCGAAGAGGCGCAGGCCCTTGAGGCGGAGCTTGGTCATCCACTCCGGCTCGGACTTCTTGGCCGAGATGTCCCGGACGACGTCCTCGTTGATGCCGCGCTTGGCAGAGGCACCAGCCGCGTCGGAGTCGGCCCAGCCGTATTCGTACGTACCCAGACCCTCGAGTTCGGGGTGGGCAGTCTCCGTGGGGAGAGTCATGCGGGGTTCCTCCCGGCCGTGCTTGCAGATGCGTTGTCAGTGGTCTGTGGGGTGTTGCGGGGAATGAACGTCGTGCAGACGCCGTCGCCGTGGGCGATGGTGGCGAGCCGCTGGACATGCGTTCCGAGCAGGACGGAGAAGATCTCCGTCTCCGCCTCGCACAGTTGCGGGTACTGCTCGGCGACATGAGCGACGGGGCAGTGGTGCTGGCACAGCTGCTCGCCTACCGGCGCGCTGCGCGCCGTAGCAGCGTACCCGTCGCGGGTCAACGCCTTCGCAAGAGCCTCGGTGCGCTGCTCCGGAGGCGCCGCGTCGATCGCCTTGCGGTAGGCCTCGGCCTGGGTGGCGATCCGCTCGCGGGCGAATTCGACGACCGCTCCCTCGCCGTGCCGCTCGCCGATCCAGCGCAGGGCGTCGGCGGCGAGCTTGTCGTAGGACTGGTCGAAGGCGTCCCGGCCGCAGTCCGTCAGGGCGAAGACCTTG
This sequence comes from Streptomyces sp. NPDC059037, assembly GCF_042740015.1. NCBI lineage: Bacteria > Bacillati > Actinomycetota > Actinomycetes > Kitasatosporales > Streptomycetaceae > Streptomyces > Streptomyces sp. NPDC059037. The sequence continues at coordinate 5,667 of NZ_JBHYIG010000206.1, read as the reverse complement.
GCGGGGCGCCCACGGGTACGCGTGCCGTAGACACGCTGCTCGCGGGGCTCGACCACGTTCTCGTGGACGAGGGTGTCGAGGTGCCTGCGTACGGCTGCCTGGGTGAGACCGAGGCGCTTCGCGAGGTCCGCGACGGTGGACGGGCCGTGATCCAGGACGGAGCGCGCGACCCGGTTGCGCGTAGACCGCTCCCCGGTCGCGAGTTCCTCCTGCGGAGCCTCGCCAACGTTTTTCACAACGCCATTGTTGCGTAATTCCTCAGAGCCTGACAACCCGCGTCCGGATCACGGTCCGGTGCGCTGCATCACTTAGGCATACCTAAGCTGACCTGCGGAAATGATCACTGATCGATCAAATCGGTGGCGGCCCGGAGCAGGCCCGAGGAGACTCTCGAACCATGCCCACACCCCGTCCCACCGGCCCTTTGTGTACGCGGACGTCTCTTGCCGCCGACCTCCGCGAGCTCGGCGTGCGGCCCGGCGAGACCCTCCTCGTGCACTCCTCGCTCAGCGCGCTCGGCTGGGTCAGCGGCGGCCAGATCGCCGTCGTGCAATCACTGCTCGACGCCCTGGGCGAAATCGGCACGCTGGTGGTCCCCGCGCAGTCCAGCGACAACTCGGACCCCGCCGAGTGGGAGAACCCTCCCGTGCCCGAGTCCTGGTGGCCCGAGATCCGCGCGTCCATCCCCGCGTACGACCCGCGCACCGCGCCCACCCGCGGCGTCGGCGTGATCCCCGAGACCGTGCGGACCTGGCCCGGAGCCGTCCGCAGCGCACACCCGCAGACCTCCTTCGCGGCGATCGGCCCGCGCGCGGCGGCCCTCATGGACGGGCACGCGCTCGACTGCCGACTGGGCGAGCGCAGCCCGCTGGCCCGGCTCGAAGAGGTGCACGCGCGCGTGCTGCTGCTCGGCGCCGGCTTCGACTCCTGCACCGCCTTCCACCTGGCCGAGTACCGGATCCCCGCCCCCGAGGTCGAGAACTCCTTCGCGGTCATGACGCCGGAAGGCCGCCGCTGGACGACCGTGCGCGAGCCCTCCGTCTCCGAGGAGCGCTTCCACGAGCTCGGCGCGGACTTCGAGCGGGACAGGCCCGTGCTGCGGGGCGCGGTGGGCGCCGCCACGGCGCGGCTCTTCCCGCTGGCCGACGCGGTCGCGTACGCCGAGCGGTGGCTGGAGATCCACCGCTCGCGGGCCGAGTGGGCCGGGTAGCAGCCCCCTGCCCACGGCCCTTCTCCCCCTCTCTAGACTTCCCGCCATGGGAACTGAGTCCGTCGTCCAGGTCACCGGCCTGGTCAAGCGGTACGGCAAGAAGACCGCGGTGGACGGCCTCGACCTCCGGGTCCGCGCGGGCACCGTCACCGCCGTCCTCGGGCCGAACGGCGCCGGGAAGACCACCACGATCGAGACCTGCGAGGGTTACCGCAGGCCGGACGCGGGCACGGTCCGCGTCCTCGGCCTCGACCCGGTCACGCAGGCCGCGGCCCTGCGCCCCCGCATCGGCGTGATGCTGCAGTCCGGCGGCGTCTACTCCGGCGCCCGCGCCGACGAGATGCTGCGGCACGTGGCGAAGCTGCACGCAGACCCCCTGGACGTGGGCGCGCTGATCGAGCGCCTGGGCCTGGAGAGCTGCGGCCGCACCACCTACCGGCGGCTCTCCGGCGGCCAGCAGCAGCGCCTCGCACTGGCGATGGCCGTGGTCGGCCGGCCCGAACTCGTCTTCCTGGACGAGCCCACCGCGGGCCTCGACCCGCAGGCACGCCGGGCCACCTGGGATCTCGTACGCGATCTGCGCCGCGACGGTGTCTGCGTCATCCTCACCACGCATCACATGGACGAGGCCGAGGAGCTCTCCGACGACGTCGCGATCATCGACGCGGGCAAGGTCATCGCCGAGGGCAGCCCCGAGGAGCTGTGCCGCGGCGGCGCCGAGAACACCCTGCGCTTCACCGGGCGCCCCGGACTCGACGTCGGCTCGCTCCTCAAGGCACTCCCGCCGGACTCGGCCGCCGCCGAACTCACCCCCGGCGCCTACCGCGTGAGCGGCACGGTCGACCCCCAGCTGCTCGCCACCGTCACCTCCTGGTGCGCCCAGCACGGCGTCATGCCGGAGAGGATCGCGGTCGAACGCCACACCCTGGAAGACGTCTTCCTGGAGCTCACAGGCAAGGAGCTGCGCGGATGAGCGCCGCCGGTACGTACACACCGAAGCCGGGCGCCGCCCCGCTCCCCCGCATGATCGCCGCGCAGGCGGCGCTCGAGACGAAGATGCTGCTGCGCAACGGCGAGCAGCTGCTCCTCACGGTCGTGATCCCGACCCTGCTTCTCGTGCTGTTCAGCGCGGTCGACATCGTCGACACCGGTGCGGGCAAGGCCGTCGACTTCCTCGCGCCCGGCGTCCTCGCGCTCGCCGTGATGTCGACGGCGTTCACCGGGCAGGCCATCGCGACGGGCTTCGAGCGGCGCTACGGCGTGCTCAAGCGGCTCGGCGCCTCGCCGCTGCCCCGCTGGGGCCTGATGGCGGCCAAGACCCTCTCGGTCCTGGTCACCGAGGTCCTACAGATCGTGCTGCTCACGGTCATCGCCTTCGCGCTCGGCTGGTCGCCGCAGGGCAACCCCGTCGCCGTACTCCTCCTTCTGATCCTCGGCACCGCGGCCTTCTCCGGGCTCGGCCTGCTGATGGCGGGGACCCTGAAGGCGGAGGCAACGCTCGCCGCCGCGAACCTGGTCTTCCTGCTCCTGCTCGTGGGCGGCGGCGTCATCGTGCCGCTCGACAAGTTCCCGGACGCCGCCCAGTCGGTGCTCGGCCTGCTGCCCATCTCGGCGCTCTCGGACGGGCTTCGGGACGTCCTCCAGCACGGCGCGGGCATGCCGTGGGGCGACCTCGGGATCCTGGCGGTCTGGGCCCTGTTGGGGCTCGGCGCGGCGGGCAAGTTCTTCCGCTGGGAGTAGCGGCCGGGGTAAGCCGCGTCACAAAAGCACCGCATACGTCCCCCTCGTGAAGGCGTGCACAAGCGGCCCCCTACGATGGGGCCCGTGCCAAACGTGACCCGAGCCGACGTCGCTCAATTCGTGCGCAACCCGCTCGCCTTCATCGCCGAACGCTGGACCCCGCAGCAGCGGACCGTCCGGCGCGCGGCGATGATCTCGCTCGTGATGACGGTGGGCATCGTGGTCACCGGCGGCGCCGTCCGCCTGACCGGCTCGGGCCTCGGCTGCCCGACCTGGCCCAAGTGCACGGACGACTCCCTGACCGCGACCAGCGAGATGGGCATCCACGGCTACATCGAGTTCGGCAACCGCATGCTGGCGTACGTGCTCAGCGCGGCCGTCGGCTGGGCCATCATCGCGGCGCGCTCCCAGAAGCCGATGCGGCGCAGCCTCACCCGGCTCGGCTGGATCCAGTTCTGGCTGGTCATGAGCAACGCCGTGCTCGGCGGCATCGTGGTCCTCGTCGGCCTGAACCCGTGGACGGTCGCGGCGCACTTCCTGCTCTCCTCCGCCCTGATCGCGGTCGCCGTCACGATGTGGCAGCGCACCCGCGAGGGCGACGCCGAGCCGCGCCCGCTGGTCGGCAAGGCCGTGGCGCAGCTGGTGTGGTTCCTGGTCGTGACGTCCGGACTGCTGATCGCCGTGGGCACGGTCGTGACCGGCTCGGGGCCGCACGCGGGCGACTCCAGCGAGGTGCCGCGGATGGGCTTCGACTGGGAGACGGTCAGCAAGGTGCACGCGGTCCTCGCCTGGATCGTGGTGACGCTGACGTTCGCCCTGTGGTTCGTCCTCAAGGCCGTCGACGCACCCAAGGGCCCGCTGCACCGCACCCGCGATCTGTTCCTGATCCTCCTCGCCCAGGGCGGCATCGGCTACATCCAGTACTTCACGGACCTGCCCGAGGTCCTGGTGGGCCTGCACATGCTCGGCTCGTGCCTGGTGTGGATCGGCGTGATGAGGGTGCTCCTCTCGCTGCGCGAGCGCCCGCTGACCGCGGTGGAGGTCCCGGCGCAGGCCGACGACTCCCGCCTGTCGGCGGTCTGACGGGCCTCAGCCCTCCGAAAGCCCGTACACGCGGCGAGCGTTGCCCGACGCGACGAGCCCCGCCACCCGCTGCGCGTCCGCAAGGGACCACGCCCCGTCCGCGACCCAGCCGCCGAGCACTCTGCCCAGCGCCTCCCTGAACAGCCGCGCGCCCACCACGTGCAGCTCGGGAAGCCCGTGCGCGCCGCTGGAGAACAGCACCTTGCCGAACGGCGCAAGCTCCAGGATCTCCGCGAGCACGGCCGCCGCGCGGGCCCCGGTGCGCACCAGCGCGGGGCCCAGATCGGCGTACACGTGCGGGAAGTCGCCCGCGAGGTGGGCGGCGCCCCGGTGATAGGGGTAGCCGTGCAGCAGTACGAGATCGGTGCCGAGCCCCGCGGTCGCCCGCGCGAAGCCGCCGAAGTACGCCTGCGGGTCGCCTGCCCCCGCGTGCAGCTGCAGCGGGCGACCCGACGCGACGGCGATCCACAGCAGATGCCTCAGCAGTACGGGGTCCCCGAGGGCGCCGCCCACCTGCCGCCCCGAGAGCCAGCGGCCCGCGGCGCCCCGCACCTCCCCCGGGCCCGGCGGTTCGGGCGTCAGGGCGAGACCGTGCCGGACGCCGGCGACGGACGTGAAGGCGACGGCGCCCGCGGCGGCCGCGTGCACGGACTCGGCAAGATTGGCGAGGAACGAATCGACGGTGCCGGAGGTGTCGGCCACCTGTTCGGCCAGTAATTCGAGGCGGACGATCTCGTGCGCCTCGGCCGCACCGGTGGAGGCCATCTCACCGGGCCCGGTGAGATCACCCGGCAGCCCGGTGTCCACGAGATACGTCGTGATGCCGCTGCCCTGCAACAGCCGCCGGGCCGCCTCCAGTACGCCCAGTTCGCGACGGCGGGCGAGATAGCGGGCGGGCGGGCAGTGCGGTTCGAGGCCGAGCAGCGGCGGGCACCAGCGGCGTACCGCGAAGCCCGCCTGCGTGTCGAAGAAGGTGGTGCCGGGCGCGGGCGGGCCCCCGCCGCGGCCGAGGTGGGCCTCGAAGGTGCCGAGGCCCAGCTCCGTGCGCAGCACGCCATGGCAGTACTGGTCCACCAGGGACGGCGTTTCGATCATCCGGGCTCCCGGTAGACGGACCGTGCTCCTACGGTCCTAACGGGTGACCCGGGCGTCAGGTGTTGCTTTCGGCCAGTCTGCTACGACATCGGCCGCGAGCCGTCAGCCGTTGCTGGGCCCGCCGAGCTGAATGCCCGCCATGCGCGTCCACTCGTAAGGACCGGTCTTCACCTTGGCCGCGAACTCACCGTCGAAGTTCTCGTGGACGGTGATCCCGGCCTTCTCCACGGCGCTCTGCGCGATGGCGTAGGTGGGCGCCACCAGGTCGCCCCAGCCGCCGTCCTCGCCGACCAGGACGATGCGGGTGCCCTCGTGCCCGATGTACGCGATCTGCCCCTCGGCACCGCCGTGCGCCCGCGCGAAGGCCCCGATCTCCTTGGCCAGCTTGGCCGCCTTCCGCTCGGCCTTCGCGGCCTGCTTGCTGTCGTCCACCTGCTGCGTGTCTGCCATGGGCAGGATGCTACCGACGGGTAGATCAACTGGCGACGGGCGGGGCATCAACGCCGAGGGCCGCACCGTCGTCCTGACCACCCACTACC